>NZ_JBIVVI010000132.1:0-11631 GCF_044757675.1 Kitasatospora sp. NPDC091257 | reverse complement strand
CCCCAGGCTGGCCCGGTGCACGCCCGGGCACGAGGTGGTCGGGCGCGTGCTGGCGGCGGGGGTCGGGGTCGAGGGCTTCGCCGTCGGGGACCGGGCCGGGGTGGCCTGGCTGGCCCGGACCTGCGGCAGCTGCGGGTACTGCCGCAGCGGGCGGGAGAACCTCTGCCCCGCGTCGCGCTACACCGGCTGGGACCGGCACGGCGGCTACGCCGGACACCTCACCGCGGACGCCCGCTTCGCCTACCGGCTGCCCGAGGGCCCGCCCGCCGAGGAGCTGGCCCCGCTGCTGTGCGCCGGGATCATCGGCTACCGCGCCCTGGAACGGGCCGAACTCCCGGCGGGCGGGCTGCTCGGCATCTACGGCTTCGGCGCGTCCGCGCACCTGACCGCCCAGCTCGCCCTCGCCCGGGGCGCCCGGGTGGCCGTGTTCACCCGGGCCGCGGCGGCCCGCCGGCTGGCGCTGGACCTCGGCGCCGTCTTCGCCGGCGACTCCTACGACCCGCCCCCGCAACCGCTGGACGCCGCCATCCTGTTCGCACCGGTCGGCGAACTCGTGCCCGTCGCCCTCACCGCGCTGGACCGCGGCGGCACGCTCGCCGTGGCCGGCATCCACCTCACCGACATCCCGGAGCTGAACTACCGGCGACACCTCTTCCAGGAACGCACCCTGCGCAGCGTCACCGCCAACACCCGGGCCGACGGGCTGGCCTTCCTGGCCGAGGCGGCCCGCACCCGCCCGGTGGTCCACGTCAGCCGCTACCCCCTGCGCCGTGCCGACGCGGTGCTCGCGGACCTCGCCGCGGACCGCGTGACGGGGGTCGCGGTACTCGTCCCGGAGTAGCCCGACGCGGGCCTCCGCCCGCCCGGTCGGTGCCTGCGACAGCCGCCGTACCCGGCGAAGGCCCGGGCAGCCACGGGATCGCCGGGCACGCCGCCCCGGTGGTGTCGGCGTCCCGCACGCGATCCGGCCGCCCGACGCGCTCGGGCGTCGGGCGGCCGGGGAACGGCGGGGTCAGGAGGTTCAGAAGGTGAGGTTCCAGGCGTCGATCGTGCCGGTGTCGCCGGAGGCGCCGTCCTTCACCCGGAGCTTCCAGGTGCCGTTCGCCGCACTCGCGGCGGCGTTGACGGTGTAGGTCTTGGCGACGTTGTCGGTGCTGTCGCTGTTCGGGAAGTCCTCCAGGAGGTAGACCGTGCCGTCGGGCGCGACCAGGGAGAGGACGAGGTCGCCGCGGTAGGTGTGCTTGATGTCCACGCCGACCTTGAGCGCCGCCGGGGCGTTGCCGCTGACGCCGGTGACGGTGATCGGGCTCTCCACCGTGGTGTTGTCGGGGATCGCCACGTCGGCGGTGTTCTCGATGTACGTGCCGGTGGGCGGGGTGGCACCGCCGACCGCCTTCAGCGCGTCGACCTGGCCCTCGCCGAAGAAGCCGTTGACGGCGGTGGTGCCGGTGCAGCGGCTGTCGGAGGCGGGGCAGGCCAGGTCGTTGGCCTGGCTCGCCAGCCGGGCCCGGATGTCCGCCGGGGTGAGCGACGGGTTGGTGCTCGCGATCAGCGCGGCCACCCCGGTGACGTGCGGGGAGGCCATCGAGGTGCCGCTCTTGGTGCCGTACTTGCCGCCGGGCAGGGTCGAGTAGACGCCGGTGGCGCCGTCGCCGCCGGGCGCCGCGACGTCGATGACGCCCCGGCCGAAGTTGGAGTAGGAGGCCTTGCCGCTGCCGCTGCCCGTGGCAGCGACGGTCACCACGCCGGGGAGTTCGGTGGGGATGTCGAGGCAGGCGTTGCTGATGGTCCGGGTGACCTTGGTGGAGTCGTTCGGGCTCTCGCTGTCGGTGGTCTTGTTGGCCAGGTCGTAGTTGGAGTTGCCGGCCGCCGCGACCTGCAGCGAGCCCTTGCCCTCGGCGTACTCCTGGGCGCGCTTGACGCCCTCGATGATGGCCGCCTGGTCGAGGTCGTTCGGGCAGTTGAACTGCCAGGGGTCGGTGTAGTAGCTGTTGTTGGTGACCTTGAAGCCGTGGTCGCCGGCCCAGACGAAGCCGCAGACGGTGTTCTCGGCGTAGAAGAGGGTGCTGGTCGGCTCGGCGATCCGGACCGAGGCGATCTTCACGCCCGGTGCGACGCCGATGACGCCCTTGCCGTTCTTCGCGGCCGCGATGGTGCCGGCGACGTGGGTGCCGTGGGTGTCCACGTCGCGCCAGGCGCCGGTGCGGGTGTCGGGCTTGCCGTAGGCGCAGGAGGCCGAGTCGGCGGCGTCGAAGTTCGGTGCGAGGTCCTGGTGCTGGTCGTCCACGCCGGTGTCGAGCACGCCGACCTTGACGGACGGGGAGCCGGTGGTGACGTTCCAGGCCTGGTCGGCCTTGATCTGGGTCATGTCCCAGCGGTTGGACTCGGTGAGCGTGGTGGCCGCCTGGGCGGGGTTGGCGGGCAGGGCCGGGTTGTACGCGTCGGCGGGCACGTCGGAGGTGCGGGTCGCGCCGACCTGCTGGATGCCGGTGACGGTCCGCAGCTCGGCGGCGAAGCCGGCGCTGGTGGAGTGGGCGACGATGACGCCGATCGCGTCGTAACTCGCGAAGACCGTACCGCCCTTGGCGGCGACGGCGGTCTTGGCGGCGGCGATGTCGGCGGGGGCGCTGATCACCAGGTAGGCGCGGGTGCCGGCGGCCCAGCCGGCCGCGGTGCCCGCGGCGGCGGGTGAGGGCGGGCGGCCGGGCGCTACGGAGTGCGGACGCGGACGGACTTCGGGTGACGACTTTCAGCGAACAGAGTTCAGATGACAGATTTCATCATCTGTTCGCTGAAAGTTGTCGGCCGCCCCCCGTCGGTCAGCGCGGCCCGCCCGCCGCGGCCTCGGTCGCTGAACGCGCTGCCTGGTCCACCGCCTGGTCCACCGCCTGGTCCACCGACTGGTCCACCGCCAGGTCCACCGCCGTCCACGCCATCGCCACCGCGCCGTCCAGCACCGCCCGCTCCGCCTCCACGCCCAGCGCCGCCTCGGCGAAGGCCGCCTCGTGCGGGGCGCAGGCGCCGCCGGTGATGTCCAGCACCGGATGGATGGACGGCACCGCGTGTGACACGTTCCCCATGTCCGTACAGGCGAAGGGTCCGCTCTCGACCGGTTCCGGCCGGCCGAGCGCCGCCGCGTTGGCCCGCCACAGTGCCAGCAACCGGGCGTCGGAGCGCATGTCCAGGTAGTCCGGCTCGGGTCGGGTCAGTTCCACCTCGCAGCCGGTGGCGAGCGCCCCGGCGCGGAAGCAGTCCTCGACCCGGGAGCGCAGCTCGGCGAGGTCCTCCGCCGCCGAGGCCCGGATCTCGTACTCGGCGCTCGCGCTGTCCGGGATCAGGTTCGGCGCCGTCCCGGCCGCCGTGGTGATGCCGTGCACCCGCCACTGCGGCGGGAGTTGCTGGCGCAGCAGTCCGATGGCGACCTGGGCGACGGTGAGCGCGTCGGCGGCGTTGCGCCCCCGGTGGGGGTCGAGGCTCGGGTGGGCGGCCCGCCCGGTGTAGCGGACGGACAGTGTGCCGAGCGCGAAGGAGTGGAAGTCGGCGATCTCGACGGGGCAGGGGTGGACCATCATCGCGGCGTCCACCCCGTCGAACGCCCCGGCCTCCAGCAGCAGCGCCTTGCCGGCCCCGCGTTCCTCGGCCGGAGCGCCGATCACCCGGACGGTGAGCCCGAGCCGGTCCGCGTGCGGGGCGAGCCCGAGGGCGGCGCCGATCCCGGCGGCGGCGATCAGGTTGTGCCCGCAGGCGTGGCCGAGGTCGGGCAGTGCGTCGTACTCGCAGACCAGCGCGACGGTGACCGGTCCGCTGCCGAGGCGCGCGTCGAACGCGGTGGCCAGGCCGTGGGCGGGTGCGGTGACCGAGTAGCCGTGTGCGCGCAGCAGTTCGGCGCACCAGGCGGTCGCGAGGTGCTCCTCGAAGGCGGTCTCGGGGTGGGCGTGGATGCGGCGGCTGAGTGCGAGCAGCTCGGCCCGGTGGGCGTGGACGCGGTCGCGCACGGCCTGCTTGGCCTCGGCGGGGGGACTGGTCGGCGGCTCGGTCAGGGGCATGGGTGGCGTCTCCGGGTTGTCAGGGGCCCGTCCGTGCGGGGCCGTTGACCAGATCATATGAAGTTAGATTAGGCTAACCTAAGTAAGGCGTCCGGATCCCCGAGGAGCTCTCCACCCCATGCCTGCCGTCGAAACCCAGATCGCCGACAGCCAGACCGCCGACGTCCCCCTGCTCGCCGCCCAGGCCGCGATCTGGTACGCCCAGGCCCTCGACCCCGCGAGCCCGGTCTACAACACCGGCGACGCGGTCGAGATCACCGGCCCGCTCGACGAGGACCGGTTCGAACAAGCGCTGCGGCAGGCGGTGGACGAGGCCCAGGCACTGAGCGCCGTCGTCGTCACCGGCCCGGACGGCACGCCGCGCCAGCGGCTGCGCCCCGGCCGCCGCTGGCCGCTGCACCGCCTCGACCTGCGCGCCGCCGCCGACCCGGCCGCCGAGGCCGAGGCCTGGATGCGCGCCGACCTCGCCCGCCCGGCCGACCTCGCCGAGGGCCCGCTGTTCACCCACGCGCTGATCCGCCTCGCCGAGGACCGCCGGATCTGGTACCGCCGCATCCACCACCTCGCCGTCGACGCCTACGCGTTGACCCTCCTCGGCGAGCGGATCGCCGCCCTCTACGCCGCCCGCGTCACCGGAGCCGAACCCGCCCCGAACCCCTTCGCCGGACTCGCCGAGGCCGCCGCCGAGGAGGCCGCGTACCGGGGGAGCACGCAGTACGAGGCCGACCGCGCCCACTGGTCCGCCCGGATGGCCGGCGCCGACACCCCGGCCGCCCTCCCGGGAACGCCCGAACCCGCGGCCGGCGACCGGGACGCCGTGCCCGGCGAGGCGGTCCGCCTCGCCGCCGACCTGCCCGCCGGCACCCGCGACCGCCTGGAACGCGCCGCCGACGCCGTCCGCGCCACGTGGGCCGAACTGCTCCTCGCCGCCGCCGCCGGATACCTGCACCGCCTGACCGGCGCCCAGGACGTGGTCCTCGGCCTGCCGCTCGCCAACCGGCGCGGTCCGGCCGCCCTGCGCACCCCCGTGGCCGCCGCCAACGTGCTCCCGCTGCGCCTTGCCGTGCACCCCGCCGACAGCGCCGAGGCACTGCTGCGCGCCGTGGTCCGCGAGCTGCGCGCCGTCCGCCGCCACCAGCGCTACCCCCTGGAGGAACTGCGCCGCGACCTCGGCCGCACCGGCGACCGCCGCGCCCTGTTCGGCCCGATGGTCAACATCAAGGCCTTCGAGAGCGACCTCGACCTGGCCGGCCTGCCCGGCACCGTCCGCAACCTCGCCGCCGGCCCGGTGGACGACCTCGCCCTGAACGTCTCGCCCGGCCCGGACGGCGGGCTGCGCCTGGTCATCGACGCCGACCCGGCCCGCTACGGGCCCGCCTCGCTCGCCGCCCACCGCGACGGCCTGCTGCGCTACCTCGACGCCCTCGCCGAGCTGCTGCTCACCGACCCGCGGACGCCGATCGCCCGGATCGACCTGCTCGACCCGGACGGCCTGCGCCGCGCCACCGAGGGCCGCACCGAGCCCCCGGCCGAGCGGACCGTGCCCGAGCTGTTCGCCGCCCGGGCAGCCCGCACCCCGGATGCCGTCGCCGTCCGCTCCGGTTCGAGCGCGCTGACCTACCGGCAGCTCGACGCCGCCGCCGACCGGCTCGCCCACCGCCTGACCGCCCTGGGCGTCCGGGCCGGGGCGCCGGTCGCGATCGCCCTGCCGCGCGGCACCGACACCCTGGTCGCGATGCTCGCCGTCCTCAAGGCGGGCGGTGCCTGCGTCTCCCTCGACCTCGCCCACCCCGCGCAGCGCCTGGCCGCCGTCCTGGCCGACGCCCGCCCGGTCTGCGCGGTCGCCACCGCCGAGTCCCTCGCCGGGCTCGACCTGCCCGCCGGCCTGCCCACCGTCCGGCCGGAAGCCGCCGACGCCGGGCCCAGCGGTGAGCCCGGGTCCGACGGCGAACCCGGGCCCGACCGCGAGCCCGTGCCCGCCCTGCCCGCCCCGCGACTCGACCAGCCCGCCTACGTGCTGCACACCTCGGGCTCCACCGGCCGCCCCAAGGGCGTGGTGGTCACCCACGCCTCGCTGGCCAACCTGCACGCCGGCCTCGGCGAGGACCACGTCGCCCCCGCCGTGCGCCGCACCGGCCGGGACCGGCTGCGCGTCGCCCACAGCGCCTCCTTCGCCTTCGACGCCTCCTGGGACCCGGTGCTCTGGATGGTCCACGGCCACGAGCTCCACCTGCTGGACGACGCGACCTACCGCGACCCGGCCGCGCTCGCCGCCCACCTCGACCGGGAGCGCATCGACTACCTCGACCTCACCCCCTCCTACCTCGAAGTCCTGCTCGCCGAAGGCATCCTGGACGAGGGGCGGCACCGCCCGTCCGTCCTCGTGGTCGGCGGCGAGGCCACCCCGCCCGCCCTCTGGCAGCGCCTCACCGCCGTCCCCGGCCTGCACCCGGTCGACCTCTACGGACCGACCGAGACCACCGTCGACGCCTACGCCTGGACCCCGGGCCCGGACGGCGCCCCGCGCGGCCGGGTGGTGCGCGGCTCGCGCGCCTACGTCCTGGACGGCTCGCTGCGCCCCGCTCCCGACGGCGTTACCGGCGAGCTGTACGTGGCCGGCGCCTGCCTGGCCCGCGGCTACCTCGGCCGCCCCGACCTCACCGCCGAACGCTTCCTCGCCGACCCGTTCGGCCCGCCCGGCGGCCGGATGTACCGCACCGGCGACCTCGCCCGGCGCCGCCCCGACGGCACCCTGGAGTTCCTCGGCCGGGCCGACGACCAGGTGAAGATCCGCGGCTTCCGGATCGAACCCGGCGAGATCGCCGCCGTCCTCGCCGAACTGCCCGGCGTCGCCCAGGCCGTGGTGATCGCCCGCCCCGGACCGCAGGGCAAGCGGCTGCTCGGCTACGCCGTCCCGGAGAGCGGCAGCAGGCCCGACCCGGACGGGCTGCGCGCCGCGCTCGCCGCCCGGCTGCCCGCGCACATGGTCCCGGTGGCCGTCCTGCTGCTGGACGAACTGCCGCGCACCGCCCACGACAAGCTCGACCACCGCGCCCTGCCCGAGCCGGCCGTCACCACCGAGGGCACGGCGGCGGCCACACCCCAGGAGGAACTGGTCTGCGGCCTGTTCGCCGAGGTCCTCGGTCTGCCGCAGGCGCCCGGCCGGGACGCCTCCTTCTTCGACCTCGGCGGCCACTCGCTGCTCGCCGGCCGCCTGGCCGCCCGGCTGCGCGACACCTTCGCCGCCCCGGTCGGGTTCGCCGACGTGTTCCGGCAGTCCACCCCGGCCGGCCTCGCGGCCCTGCTCGGCGGGGCGGCCGGCCCGGCCTCGGAGCCCGAGGAGCGGCGTTCCGTCCCGGTGCCCGTGCCGCGCACCGAGCGGATGCCGCTCTCGCCCGCCCAGCGCGGCCTCTGGTTCCTGCACCGCCTCGAAGGCCCCAGCCCGACGTACAACATCCCGCTGGCGCTCACCCTCACCGGCCCGCTCGACCGGCACGCCCTCACCCTCGCCCTCGGCGACCTCGTCGCCCGGCACGAAGTCCTGCGCACCGTCTACGGGGAGGAGGCGGACGGCAGCCCGTACCAGCGCATCCTGCCCGCTGCGGGCACCGAACTCCACGACGGCGCCGGCGACTTGGCCGAGGCCGTCCGGTATGCCTTCGACCTGACCGCCGAACCCCCGCTGCGCGCCACATTGTTCACCGGGCCCGCCGCGGCCGGCGGATCCACCCGGCCCACCGGCGGTGCGGACCAGCACACCCTGCTCCTGCTGCTCCACCACATCGCGGGCGACGGCGCCTCCACCACCCCGCTGCTCCGCGACCTGGCCGCCGCCTACACCGCCAGGATCGCCGGACTGGACCCCGAACTGCCGCGGCTCACCGTCCAGTACGCCGACCACGCGGCCTGGCAGCGGGAGCGGATCGGCACCACCGAGGCGCCCAGCGCGCTCGCCGTCCGGCAGGCGGAGCACTGGCGTGCCGCGCTCGCCGGACTGCCCGACCAGCTGGAGCTGCCCCTCGACCGCCCCCGCCCGGCCGTGGCGGGCCACCGGGGCTCCACCGTTCCCTTCGCGCTCGGCGCCGAGGCGCACAGCGCCCTGGCCGGGCTCGCCCGGGCCGCCGGCAGCACCGTCTTCATGGCCGTCCAGGCCGGTCTCGCCGCTCTGCTCACCCGGCACGGCGCCGGCACGGACGTCCCGGTCGGCACCCCGGTGGCCGGCCGCGACGACGAGCAGACCGCCGCACTGGTCGGCTACTTCGTCAACTCGCTGGTGCTGCGCACCGACACGTCCGGCGACCCCACCTTCCGGGAGCTGCTCGCCCGGGTCCGCGCCACCGTGCTCGCCGCGCACGAGCACGCCGAACTGCCCTTCGACCGGCTGGTCGAGGAGCTCAACCCGGCCCGCTCGCTCGCCCGCCACCCGCTGTTCCAGGTGATGCTCGCCTGGCAGAGCCGCCCGGACGAGCGGATCGCCCTGGGGGGTGGCCTCACCGCCGACATCGCCGCGATCCCCAGCGGTACGGCCAAGTTCGACCTCACCCTCAATGCCGGCGAACTGCCCGGCGGCGGCATCGGCGGGTTCCTGGAGTACCGCACCGACCTCTTCGACGCCGCCACCGCGGCCGCGCTCGCGGAGCGCCTGACCAGGCTGCTCACCGCCGCCGCGAGCGCCCCCGACACCCCGATCGGCCGGCTTCCGCTGATCGGCGAGGAGGAACGGCGGCGTGCCCTGATCGAGTGGAACGGCCCGTCGGTGGCGACGGCTTCGGACGCCACCCTGCCCGAGCTGTTCGAGGCGGCCGCCGCCGCCAACCCCCACGCCGTCGCGGTCGGTCACCAGGGCGAGCAGCTCGACTACACCGAACTCGGGGCCCGCGCCGACCGGCTGGCCCGGCTGCTGGCCGCCGAGGGAATCGGCCCCGGCACCATCGTCGCGCTCGCCCTGCCGCGCTCGCTCGAACTGGTCGTCGCCCTGCTGGCGGTGGCCAAGTCCGGCGCCGCGTACCTGCCGCTCGACCCCGACTACCCGGCCGACCGGCTCGCCTACATGCTGGCCGACGCCACCCCCGCCGCCCTGCTCACCGACCGGGCCACCGCGCCCCGGCTGCCCGCCCACGAGGTGCGCCAACTCCTGGTCGACGGCCCGGAGTCCGAGCGCCACCCGGCCGTCCCGCTGGCCCAGCACGAGCGCACCCGCCCGCTGCGCGCCGAGGACACCGCCTACGTCATCTACACCTCCGGCTCCACCGGCCGGCCCAAGGGCGTGCCCGTCACCCACCGCAACGTGGTCCGGCTGTTCGGCGCCACCGACCACTGGTTCGGCTTCGGAGCCGAGGACGTGTGGACGCTGTTCCACTCCTACGCCTTCGACTTCTCGGTCTGGGAGCTGTGGGGCGCCCTGCTGCACGGCGGCCGGCTGGTCGTCGTCCCGCACCTGGTCAGCCGCGACCCGGCGGCCTTCCTGGAGCTGCTCGCCCGCGAGCGGGTCACCGTGCTCAACCAGACGCCGTCCGCCTTCTACCAGCTCAGTGCCGCCGACCGGGACCGTCCCGGCAGCGAACTCGCCCTGCGCTACGTGGTGTTCGGCGGCGAGGCGCTCGAACTCGCCCGGCTGGACGACTGGTACGACCGGCACGCCGAGGACGCCCCCGTGCTGGTCAACATGTACGGCATCACCGAGACCACCGTGCACGTCTCGTACATCGCCCTCGACCGGGCGAGCGCCGCCGCCGGGAGCAGCAGCACCATCGGCGTCAACATCCCCGACCTCCGGGTCTACGTCCTCGACCAGCACCTCCAGCCCGTCCCGCCCGGCGTCACGGGTGAGATGTACGTGGCCGGGGCGGGCCTGGCCCGCGGCTACCTCGGCCGCCCCGAGCTGACCGCGACCCGCTTCGTCGCCGACCCGTACGCCGAGCTGTTCGGCGAGCGCGGCACCAGGATGTACCGCTCCGGGGACCTCGCCCGGCGCCGCGCCGACGGCGTGCTGGAGTACTTCGGCCGTGCCGACCAGCAGGTCAAGCTGCGCGGCTTCCGGATCGAACTCGGCGAGATCGAGGCCGTGCTGGCCGCGCACCCGGCCGTCGCCGACGCCGCCGTGGTGGTCCGGGAGGACGTGCCGGGGGACAAGCGGCTGGTCGGCTACGCGGTGGCCGACGGCGCCGCCCCGGACGAGCTGCGCGCCCACGCCGCCGCCGAACTGCCCGTCCACATGGTGCCCTCCGCCGTTGTCCTGCTCGACCGCCTCCCGCTGACCGCCAACGGCAAGCTCGACCGCCGCGCCCTGCCCGCCCCCGAGGCCCCCGCCTCGGGCGCCGGCCGCCCGCCGCGCACCCCGCGCGAGCAGCAGCTGTGCGAACTGTTCGTCGAGGTGCTGGGCGTGGCCTCGGTCGGCGTCGAGGACGACTTCTTCGCGCTCGGCGGGCACTCGCTGCTGGTCGTGCGCCTCGCCGGGCGGATCCGCGAGGTGCTCGGACTGGAGGTCGGCATCGGCGCCCTGTTCCAGGCGTCCACCGTGGCGGCCCTGGACGCCGCCCTCGCGGCGGGCGCACCGGACACCGACGCCCTGGACGTGCTGCTCCCGCTGCGGCCCGTCGCCCCCGGCCGGCAGCGCCCGCTGTTCGCCGTCCACCCGGCCGGCGGCCTCGGCTGGTGCTACACCGGACTGATCCGCAACCTGCCCGGCGAGGTGCCGATCTACGGCCTCCAGGCCCAGGGCGTCGGCGCCGCCACCGCTGCCGAGCCGCTGCCCGGCACCCTGGAGGAGCTGGCCGCGCACTACGCCGACCGGCTGCGCGAGGTCCAGCCCGAGGGCCCGTACCGGCTGCTCGGCTGGTCCACCGGCGGGATCATCGCGCACGCGGTGGCCGTCCGCCTCCAGGAACTCGGCCAGGACGTGGAACTGCTCGCGATCCTGGACGCCTACCCCGCCGAGGGCTTCCGCGAGCTGCCCGTCCCGGACCGGGCCGAGGCGCTGGAGGCACTGCTCACCATGGGCGGCTTCGGGCCCGCCGACCTCGACGGCCGTCCGCTCGAACTCGGCCCCGTCACCGAGCTGTTGCGCCGCGAGGGCAGCCCGCTCGCCGGGCTCGACGAGGCCACCGTGGCCGCGCTGAACGAGATCTACCTCAACACCAACCACCTGGTGCGCGGCTACGACCACCGCCGCTTCGACGGCGACGTGCTGTTCTTCCGCGCCACCGTCGACACCATCGACGACACCCTGGTGCCCGAGCTCTGGGAGCCGTACGTGTCCGGCCGGATCGCCAACACGAACGTGGCCTGCTCCCACAAGGACATGACCCTGCCCGCCCCGATCGCGCACATCGCGAGCGTGATCGCCGACCACCTCGCCGACCTCCCGAAGCAGACCGACGATGGAGAAGACCACCGATGAGTGACGCCCCCGCCAACCCCTTCGACGCCGACGGCGAGTTCCTCGCGCTCGTCAACCCCGGGGGACAGCACTCCCTGTGGCCCGCCTTCGCCGCCGTCCCGGCCGGCTGGAGCATCGCCCACGGCCCGTGCGAGCGCCCGGCCGCCCTGGAGTGGATCACCGCGAACTGGACCACCCTGTGACCCC
>NZ_JBIVVI010000131.1:0-11667 GCF_044757675.1 Kitasatospora sp. NPDC091257 | reverse complement strand
CTCGCAGGGCCCCGCCGTCCCGCCGCCGCCCTCGACCCCGCCCGTCGTCCCGGCCCAGGCCCCGCCCGTCGCAGGGGAAGCGGCGGCACAGGGATCGGAGCAGCCCGGGGACGCGGAGGAGGCAGGTCCGCGCAAGGGCACGCCGGTGATGGTCCCGCCGCCGGACTTCAACCCCTTCTCCATGGAGGGCATCCCGGCCCTGCCGACGGACGAACCGAAGCCGGTAGCCGCGGCCGGCGCCGAGCCGGAGAACCGCCCGTTCGGCTGAGCCGGAGGCGCGGCGAGCCGCCGCGCGGTGACACGGCGAACGGATGACGGCCGACAGTCGACAGATTTCAGATTTCAGCGAACGAAATCTGAAATCTGTTACCTGTCAGCTGTCATCCGTTACCCGCTTCCGGCCCCTCTCCCCCGGCGCCAACTCCCCTGCCGCGAGCGCCGTCGGAGGTCGGCCGCGATCCGCTCCGCCGCCAACCGCCGCACACCGCCCACGGGTTCACCCACGCTCCGGGCGTACCTGCTCCGCCCCGGCCGGACCGGCTTCGGCGCTCAGCCCGCCCGCCGGGCCACGTGCACCACGTCCGGCACCCCCCGGGCGACCGGGACCTCGTGCGTCACCACGTCCGAGAAACCCACCGCCCGCAGCGCGTCCTCGAAGGCCCGCGAAGGCTGCGCACTCCACACGGCCAGCACCCCGCCGGGCCGCAACCGGTGCCACAGCACCGTCAGCCCGTCCGCGCCGTACAGCCCGTCGTTGGACTCGGTGACGGTCCAGTCCGGCCCGTTGTCGATGTCGAGGCACAGCGCGTCGTAGCGCTCGCCGTCCGCCGCCGCGAGGTACTCCAGCAGGTCGGTGTGGAGAACCTCGACCCGCTCGTCGTCCAGTGCACCGCCCGAGAAGGCGCCGAGCGGGCCGGTGCGGTGCCAGTCGATGATCGCGGACTCCCGCTCCACGATGGCGATCCGCCCCCAGCGCGGCTCGGCCGCCGCGTACGCCAGCGAGAATCCGACCCCGAGGCCCCCGATCAGCACCGACGGCCGCTCGACCGGGCCACCGGCCGTACGGTCCAGCTCGTCCAGCGCCGTCTGGATCAGCAGCCGCTCCGAGCGCCCGTCGGCGGTGTCCATCAGGAAGCAGCCGTTGGCGATGATCTCGAAGTCCCGACCGCGTTGCCGGAGCACCACCTCACCGTACGGGCCCTCCCGCCGGTCGAGCGTGACGACGGCCTCGCGGCCGTCGCGTTCGGGCAGTGCTGTGGTCATCCGTCCTCCTTGGCGGACTCGGGTGAACTCGGGTGAACTCGGGTGAACTCGGGTGAACTCGGCCGCACCACCGCCCTGGTACCGGCGGGCCGGGTGGGCTTGCGCCCGACAATAGCCGAGTCCGCACCCGGGTCCGTCAGGTCGTGACCAGCACCCCCGCGTACGAGACTCCCGCGACGACCACCCAGGATCCGAGCCCGAGCAGTGCGATCCGCCCGCCGGTGCGGGCCATGGTCGGTAGGTGCACCGCACTGCCGAGACCGAACAACGCGGCGGCCAGCAGCAGTTCCTGGGCCTCCGAGGCCAGGCCGAGCGCCCGCTCGGGCAGCACCCCGGTGGTCCGCAGGACGATCATCGCGAGGAACCCCGCCACGAACAGCGGCACGATCGGCGGGCGGTTGTCGGTCTTCACCGACTTCTCGCCCGTCTTCCCGCCCACCTCGCCCTCCGCCGGAGCCCCCGCCACCGACGTCACCGCCGCCGAAGCCCCGGTCGAAACCCCCGCCGCGACCTTCACCGAAGCCACCCGCGCCGCCCGCGCCGCCCGCAGGTTCCGCCGCACCATGACGGCCACCCCCGCGACCAGCGGCGCCAGCAGCACCACGCGCATCAGCTTGACCAGCACCGCCTCCCGCAGCGCCCCGGCCCCGCTGGTCTGCGCGGTGGCGACCACCTGCCCGACGTCGTGCACGCTCGCCCCGACCCAGCGCCCGAACTCCAGCTCGTCGAGCCCGAGCGGATGCTGGAGCAGCGGGAGCACGGCGATCGCCAGCGTCCCGCACAGGGTGACCAGCGCCACCGAGGCCGCGACGTCCTCCTCCTCGCTGCCCGCCGCCTGGCTGACCGCGCCGATCGCCGAGGCCCCGCAGATCGAGTACCCGGTGGCGACCAGCAGCGGCTGGTCGCCGGGCAGGCCGAGCCGCCGGCCCAGCCAGAGCGTGCCCGCGAAGGTGGCCGCGACGACGGCCAGCACCATGGCCACGGTGGCCCAGCCGAGGCCGAGCACGTCGTCCAGGCTGAGCTTGAGCCCGAGCAGCACGATCCCGAGCCGCATCAGCCGCTTCCCGGCCGTGGACAGCCCCGGCCGGGCGATCCCGCGGACCACCGGGCGCACCCCGGGCAGGTGGGCCGCCACCATGCCGAGCACGACGGCGGCGGTGAGCTTGGGCACGGCCGGCACCAGCGCGTGGACGCCCAGCGCGGCGGCCACCCCGAGGGCGGCGAGCAGCAGCCCGGGGGCGTCCCCGCGCATCGGGGGCAACGAGCGGGTACGGGCGGCGCGGTGCCGGAGGGTCAGTGCCACGCCGGGATCACTGCTGCCCGTCGGCGGGCATCCGGTAGACCCGCCGGATGCTGGTACCGAGCCGGGAGACGTCCGCACCGTAGACGTGGATGGAGATCGCCGTGCTGCTACAGGAGTTGCGCACCAGGTGGATGTCGCCGGGCGGGGCGAAGGCGGCGACGGTACCGGCCGGGCCGGCCACGTGCTCGGTCTCGACCAGCCGGGCGGTGGGGCCGCCGGAGACCAGCCGGTAGCGGGTCTCGCTCTCCTGCCCCTGGTGGACGCCGGCCACGCACCAGGAGACGTGGTCGTGGATCGGGGTCTGCTGCCCGGGCAGCCAGACCAGGGCGACGACGGAGAAGCTGCCGTCCTCCTCGGCGTGCAGGACGTGCTGGCGGTAGCGCTGCGGGTCGCCCTCGCGGTGGGCGGGGGCGAGCAGCGCGTCGGGACCGTCCGGGTCGGCGTGCAGGTGCGGGGCAAGTCGCTCGCCGACCAGGTAGGCGGTGAGCTCCGGCGGGAGTCCGCGGTCCACGACGGCGCGGATCTCACTGATCAGCGCGGTCATCCGCTCGGTGAGTCGGCCGCTGCCGACCGTGGCTGAGGGAGTCATCCCAGCAGGTTCGACCCTGGCGACCTATCACGTCCAAGGAGGGTTTGTAAGGAACCTACCCACCAACGCTTATATGTCAGCAGGCAGCCGCTCGCCCGTTACCTGCTGCCGCCCTCCTGCTGCCGCTCGCCGCCGGGAGTCGTCATCCGGGTCGGCGCTCAGCACCCGACCCGACTCGCCGCCGCCTGCCGCAGGTGGTCCAGCACCAGCCCGGTGGCCGGGATCCGGCGGTGCTCGCGCAGCACGTACGCGCTCACCTGCCGCCGCAGGTGCGGTTCGACGGCCCGCCCGGTGACCTTGCGGTGGCACATGAAGGAGAGCACCAGCGCCGGCATCAGCGCGATCCCGACCCCGGCGGCGACGAGCGACTGCACCGCGAGGTTGTCGTCGGTGGAGAACACGATGTCCGGCGCGAACCCCTCCTCCGCGCAGACGTGCAGCAGGTTGGCCCGGCAGCGCGGACAGCCGGCGATCCAGCGTTCGCCGCCGAGGTCGGCCAGCCGTACGGCGTGCCGGCGGCCGAGCGGGTGCCCGACCGGCAGCAGCACCGTGAGCAGGTCCTCCATCAGCGGGATCTCGTCCACGCCCTCCGGCACCTCGGTGGCCACACCGGGGTAACGGAAGGCCAGCGCGATGTCGCACTCCCCGCGCAGCAGCCGCTGGACGGAGTCCGGCGGCTCGGCCTCCAGCAGTTCGACCCGCACGCCGGGGTGCTCGGCCAGCAGCCGGGCCATCGCCTCGGGTATCAGGGTGGCGTTGGCGCTGGGGAAGGCGCAGACCCGCACCCGTCCGGCGCGCAGCCGGGCGAGGGCGGCGAGCTGCTGCTGGGCGGCGGACATGCTGTCGAGGATCAGCTCGGCGTGCCGGGAGAGCGCCTCGCCGGCCTCGGTGAGCCGCAGTCCGCGCCCGGCCCGGGTGAAGAGCGGAACGCCGACGGTGCGTTCGAGCGCCTTCATCTGCTGGGTGATGGCGGGCTGGGTGTAGCCGAGCTCGCGGGCGGCGGCCGAGTAGGAACCGGCCCGGACGACCTCGTGGAACGTCCTGATGTGCCGCGAATCGAACACCGGCTCCATGACCCCTCCCGCCCATCCGCTCTCGACAGCCCCGCTCCGGCCCCGCCCGGACCGTGCTCGGACCGCGCCCGGGCCTCGCACGGACGCCCGAGAATCATAAGAGGAATTTGGAGGTATCGACCCCAACCCCACCCGTACCTATGGTTCAGCCCCGAACCAGGCTTCTCACTGCTGCGCCGACGGCGGCAGCCCCATCGCCACCTCGGCCTTGACCACCGGTGCCCCGCCGCGCACGCCCGGGCTTCGCCGGCTGCGCCGTTCCACGAAGCGGGCGAGCCAGGAGAGCAGCAGACACATGCCGATGTAGATCGGTGCGATCACCATCACCACCGGGATGAACGGCAGGTCGTAGTCCAGGTTGGTGGCGATCAGCTTGCCCGCGTGCAGGAACTCCTCGTAGGTGATCAGGAAGCCCAGCGAGGTGTCCTTGAGCGCGACCACCAGCTGGCTGATGATGGCCGGCAGCATCGCCCGGTTGGCCTGCGGCACCAGGACGTACGACATCACCTGGGTCTTGCGCATGCCCAGTGCGTACGCCGCCTCCCGCTGGCCCTTGGGCACGGCGAGCACGCCGGCCCGGAACACCTCGGCCAGCACCGAGCCGTTGTAGAGCACCAGCCCGGTCACCAGCGCCCAGAGCGGCTGCACCTTGAGCGCGACGAAGACGAAGAAGATCATCACCAGCACCGGCATGGCCCGGAAGAACTCCACCACCAGCGTGGAGAGCCAGCGCACCACCCGGTGGTCGGAGAGCCGCCCGGCCGCGAACAGCGCGCCGAAGGGCAGCGCGAACAGCACCGTCCAGCCGAAGGCCTTGAGGGTGTTTCCGAGCCCGCGCAGCAGCAGTTCCTGCACGCCCCGGTACTCGAACGGCTGCCACTTGGCGTACGTGAACTGGTGGGTGTGGAACAGCATGTAGATCACCCAGCCGATCAGCGCCGCGATCAGCAGCAGCGCGATCCCGCCGTACAGCCGGTGCCGGGCGAGCGCCTTCGGGCCGGGGATGTCGTACAGCGCCGAGGATTCAACGGTCATCGGGACACCGCCACTCGTCGTTCCAGCAGGTTGAAGACGGCGCTGATGGCCAGGGTGATGATCAGGTATCCGACGGCGATCCAGACGAAGGTCCAGACGATGCTGTAGCCCAGCTCGTTGATGGTCCGGTAGGTGCCCAGCAGCTCGGTGACGCTGAACGAGCCGGCGATCGCCGTGTTCTTGGCCAGCGCGATCATCACACTGCCGAGCGGCGCCACCACCGAGCGGTACGCCTGCGGCAGCACCACCAGGCTCATCGTCTGCCCGAAGCTCATGCCCAGGCTGCGGGCCGCCTCGCCCTGCCCGGTCGGCACCGTGTTGATGCCCGAGCGCATCGACTCGCAGACGAAGGCCGAGGTGTAGCAGCCCAGCGCGAGCACCGCGAAGGTGTAGAAGGGCAGGGTGATGTTGAACCGGGGCAGGCCCAGCACCACGATGAAGAACAGCAGCGTCAGCGGCGTGTTGCGCAGCAAGGTCACCCACACCGTCCCGAACACCCGCAGCGGCTTGACCGGCGAGACCCGGAAGCCCGCGATCAGCACGCCCAGCACCAGCGACAGCACGGCACTCACCGCGAACAGCGAGAGCGTGCCGAGGAACCCCTCCCAGTAGGTCGACCAGTTGTCGATCAGCGTTTTCACGGCGCGGCCCTCTCAGTACCGGTCGATCTGCGGCGGGGTGGGCGCCGGCTCCCCGGAGAGGCCGAGGGTCGCCTCGAAGGCCCTCTGCCAGTCGCCGTTCTGGATGTGGTGCTCCAGCGCGTCGTTGATCGCGCCGCGCAGCACGGTGTCCTCCTTCGGCACCCCGATCCCGTACGGCTCGGTCGAGAACAGCGGGCCGACCACCTTGAGCTCGTCCGGCACCTTGGCCGCGTACCCGAGCAGGATCGCGTTGTCCGTGGTCACCGCGTCGACCTGGTTGGTGATCAGGTTGTCCACGCAGGCCGAATAGGTGTCGTAGCCGATCAGCTCTGCCTTCGGGTACTTCGACTGGATCCGCTGGTACGGCGTCGATCCGGCCGCCGAGCAGACCTTCTTGCCGTCCAGGTCCTCCGGGCCGTGGATGGTGTCGTTGTTCTTGCGCACCAGCAGCGACTGCCCGGCGATGAAGTACGGGCCGGCGAAGCCGACCAGCTTCTTCCGGTTGTCGTTGATGGTGTAGGTGCCGACGTAGTAGTCCACCTGGCCGTTCTGCAGGGCGGTCTCGCGGTTGGCCGAGGCGATGGTCTTGAACTGGATCCGGTCCGGCGGGAAGCCCAGCGAGGCGCCGACCATCTTGGCGATCTCGATGTCGAAGCCGGAGTACTCGCCGGTGGCCGGGTTCTTCTGGCCCAGGTACGGCTGGTCCTCCTTGGCGCCGACCACCAGGTGGCCCCGGCTGCGGGCGGCGTCCAGGGTCGGCGAGCCGGTGATCGCGGAGGCGTCCTGCACCTGGTAGCTGGGCAGGGCGCTGGGCTGCGGGCCCTTGGGCGGCGGGGTCCCGGGCTTGCCGCAGCCGGCCGCCAGCGCGGCGAGCAGCAGGGCGACGGCGAGCAAGCGCCGGCCCGCCCGTGCGGCGGGCCGCACCCCGGGCCGCGCGACCGGCCTCCCCGCGGGTCGAGCCCCGGGCGTCGTCTCACGGTTCACGGCGCCGCCTCAGTGCTTCAGGATCTTGGACAGGAAGTCCCGGGCGCGATCGCTCTCAGGGGCGCTGAAGAAGTCCTCCGGGGCGCGGTCCTCGACGATCCGGCCGTCGGCCATGAACACCACCCGGTTCGCGGAGGCCCGGGCGAAGCCCATCTCGTGGGTGACCACGATCATCGTCATGCCCTCGCTCGCGAGCTGGCGCATGACGTCCAGCACCTCGTTGATCATCTCGGGGTCGAGCGCCGAGGTGGGCTCGTCGAACAGCAGGGCCTTCGGGTCCATGGCCAGCGCGCGGGCGATCGCGACCCGCTGCTGCTGCCCTCCGGAGAGCTGCGCCGGGTACTTGGCGGCCTGGTCGGCGAGGCCCACCCGCTCCAGCAGCGCGCGGGACTTGGCGTCCGCCTCGGCCCTGGGCCGGCTGCGGACCTTGATCTGCGCGAGCGAGACGTTCTGCAGCACGGTCTTGTGCGCGAACAGGTTGAAGGACTGGAACACCATGCCGACCTCGGCGCGCAGCCTGGCCAGGCCCTTGCCCTCCTCGGGCAGCGGGCGGCCGTCGATCAGGATGGTGCCGTCCTCGATCGGCTCCAGCCGGTTGATCGCCCGGCAGAGGGTCGACTTGCCGGAGCCGGACGGGCCGATGACCACGACCACCTCGCCGCGGCCGACCGTCAGCTCGATGTCCTGCAGGACGTGCAGGTCCCCGAAGTGCTTGTTGACCCCGCGCATCTCGATCAGCGGGGTGAAGGCCGAGGCGCCGGCCGGCGCCGGCCCGGGGGCTGCGGTCACCTGTTGCGCCGTCCCTTCAGCAGCCAGCCCAGCGCGACGCCCGCGATGAGCGTGGCCAGCAGCGCGATCCAGAGCGGCGCGGTGACGGTGAAGACCCAGAACTGGATCTGGACCCTGTCGAGGTTGGCGAACAGGAACCACACGGCGAGGACGACGATGACGCCGATCCCGATGTAGCGCGTGGGGATGCCGCCGATCTCACCGCGCGGGGAACGGGATGGTCCGTCTGAAATCTTGGTCACCGGAGCAGTCTGCGGGCCGGGCGGCCGATTTGCCCGGTTACGCGCTCTTCCGGGCCAGGGAGTAACCCGTACGGGGCAATCAGGCCCCGTACGGGTTTGAGTCCGCCCCGGTCCGCTCCGGTCCAGTCCGGCCCGACTCCGGTCCGGCCGCCGGCCGGACCGGAACCCGCTACCGCTCGTCCCGCCAGGACCGCCAGAGCGCCGCGTACGGACCGCCCGCCGCGACCAGCTCCGGGTGGCTGCCGTACTCGCTGATCCGCCCGCCCTCGACCACCGCGATCACGTCCGCGTCGTGCGCGGTGTGCAGCCGGTGGGCGATGGCGATGACCGTCCGCCCCTCCAGCACCCGGGAGAGCGAGCGCTCCAGGTGACGGGCGGCCCGCGGGTCCAGCAGGGAGGTGGCCTCGTCCAGCACCAGGGTGTGCGGATCGGCCAGCACCAGCCGGGCCAGCGCCAGCTGCTGGGCCTGCGGCGGGGTCAGTGAGGTGCCGCCGGAGCCGACCTCGGTGTCCAGGGCGTCCGGCAGGGCGTCCACCCAGGCCCCGGCGTCCACGGCGTCCAGCGCGGCCCGCAGCTCGGTGTCGTCCGCCCCGGGCGCGGCCAGCCGCAGGTTGTGCCGCAGGGTGCCGACGAAGACGTGGTGCTCCTGGTTCACCAGGGCGACCTCCGCGCGCACCCGCTCGGCCGGCATCCGCGCCAGCGCCGCCCCGCCGAGGGTCACGCTGCCGCGGCCGGGGGCGTAGATCCCGGCCAGCAGCCGGCCGAGGGTGGACTTGCCCGCGCCGGACGGCCCGACCAGCGCGACCCGGCTGCCCGGGGGGACGTCCAGGCTGATCCCGTGCAGGACGTCGGCGCCCTCGCGGTACCCGAACCGGACGTCCTTCGCCTCGACCCGACGGCCGTCCGGCAGGACGGACTCGTCCCCCTCGTGCTCGGGCACCTCGCGCACGCCGACCAGCCGGGCCAGCGAGGCCTGGCCGATCTGGAGCTCGTCGTACCAGCGCAGGATCATGTCCACCGGGCCGGTCAGCATCTGCGCGTAGAGCACGCCGGTGGTCAACTGGCCCACGGTGATCCAGCCTTGGACGGTGAACAGCCCGCCGAACAGCATGGTGGCGAGCACCGCCAAGGTGTAGACCGCGTCGATGGTCGGGAACCAGACCGAGCGCAGCCACAGGGTGTACCGCTCCCAGGCCAGCCACTCGCGCAGCTTGCGGTCGGTCAGCCGGACCCGCTGGTCCCCCAGCCGCAGCGCCTCCACCGTCCGCCCGGCGTCCACCGTCTCGGCCAGCACGTTGCTCACCGCCGCGTACCCGGCCGACTCGCTGCGGTAGGACTGCGGCGCGCGCCGGAAGTACCAGCGGGAGCTGACCAGCAGCAGCGGAAGCCCGATCAGCGAGGTCAGCGCGAGCAGTGGCGAGGTGACCAGCAGCGCGCCGAGCACCAGCAGCAACGACACCACGGCGACGGCGAGTTCGGGCACCGCCTCGCGCACCGACTTGTCCAGCCGGTCGATGTCGGTGGTGCCCCGGGAGACCAGGTCCCCGGTACCGGCCCGCTCCAGCACCCCGGTCGGCAGGGCCACCGAGCGGACCAGGAAGTCCTCGCGCAGGTCGGCCAGCACCCGCTCGCCGAGCACCGCGCCGCGCATCCGCGACCAGCCGGTGAACGCCGCCTGCACCACGAGTGCCAGCAGGTACCAGGCGACCGCCACCGCGATGGTGGACCCGACGGTCCCGGTGGCCAGCGACTCGACCAGGCGCCCGAGCACCCAGGGCCCGACCAGCCCGGCCACGGTGGCCACGGAGTGCAGCGACACCACCGCGGAGAACCCGGCGCGGTGCCGCCGCGCGAGCAGCAGCAGGTATCCGCGCACCGCGGCCGGGGAGCCGACCGGCAGGGTGGCGGCCGGCTCCTGTTCCTCCTGGAACGGAGGCTTCATGACGTGCTCCTCGCGTGCGTAGCAGGGAAGTTGACGATGTTCCTCATACGGCCTCACCCACCGGAGCGGCCGCCTCCTCGCCGCGGGTGACCACGGCCCGGTAGGCCGACTCGGTGCGCATCAGCTCGCGGTGCGGCCCGGCCGCGACGACCCGGCCCTCCTGCAGCAGCACCACCCGGTCCGCCCGGTCGAGCAGCAGCGGGCTGGTCGCGAACACCACGGTGGTGCGGCCCGCCCGGGTGTCCCGCAGCCCGGAGGCGATCCTCGATTCGGTGTGGGCGTCCACCGCGCTGGTGGGCTCGTCCAGCACCAGCACCGGCGGGTCCGCCAGCAGGGCGCGGGCCAGGGCGAGACGTTGGCGCTGCCCGCCGGAGAGCGAGCGTCCGCGCTCGGTGATCCGGGCGCGCATCGGGTCTCCCCCGCACTCCGGCGAGCCCTCCGCCAGGGCCGTCAGCACGTCCTCCGACCGGGCCGCCGCCAGGGCCGCGGCGGCCGTGACCCGCCCCGAGGAGGGGATGTCGAAGAGCTCGGCCAGCGTGCCGGAGAGCAGCACCGGTTCCTTGTCGTGGACCAGCACCGCCGCCCTGGCCTCGGCCAGCGGCACCGCGTCCAGCTCCGTACCGCCGAGCCGCACCGGGGCCTGCGCCCGCTCGCCCTCGACCGGCGGGACGTGGCCGCCGAGCCGCTCGGCCAGCGCCCCCGCGAAGTCCGGGTCCCCGCAGACCACCGCGGTCAGCTCGCCGGCCCGCGCCGTCAGCCCGCTCGTCGGGTCGTGCAGGTCGGCCTTGTCCGGCCGGACCAGTGAGGCCTCCGCCGTGCCGGCCGTCCGGCCGAGCGAGAGCACCCGGACGGTGCGCGCGGCGGAGACCCGGGCCACGCTCCACGCGTGCGCCGCCTCGCCCAGGATGCGCAGCGGGGCGGCCAGGAAGGCCGTGGCGCCGTAGACCGCGATCAGGGTGCCGACGGCGAGCTCGCCGGAGGCCACCAGCCGGGCGCCGTACCAGGTGACGCCGACCACGAACAGGCCTGGCAGCAAGACCTGTTGAGCCTGCATCAGCGACTGGATCCGGGCCGAGCGGACGGCCGCGGCCCGGACCTTCTGGGAGGCGGCCCGGTACCGCTCCAGGAACAGCTCCTCGCCGCCGATGCCGCGCAGCACCCGCAGCCCGGCGACGGTGTCGGCCGCCAGCTCGGTGGCCTTGCCGCCGAGGCTGCGCTGCTGCTCGTAGCGCCGCTCGAACGGCCCGATCAACGGCCAGACGGAGGCCGCCAGCACCGGGACGCCGAGCAGTACCCCGGCCCCGAGCACCGGATCGACCAGCAGCACCGCCACGCTGACGGCCAGCCAGACGATCACCGCCGACCGGACCCGGGCGACCAGTTCGACGTACCAGCCGATCCGCTCGACGTCCCCGCTGCCGACCGCGACGACCTCTCCGGTGGCGATCCGGCGGGACAGCCCGGCCCCGAGGCGCGAGGCCTTCCGGGACACCAACTGCCGTACGTGGGTGGCCGCGTGGATCCAGTTCCAGACCGCCTGGCGGTGCACCAGCACGGCGCCGAGCGCGGCACCCGCGCCGAGCAGCAGCAGGATCCCGCCGGCCCGCCAGATCCCGCCGGCGTCACCGTCCACGGCGGCCTGCACGCCGAACCCGAGCGGTATCGGCAGGGCGGCCCGGCACCCCAGCTCGATCAGCGACCAGAGGGTGGCGAGCACCTGCCCGCGCCGCTGGCGGCGCTGCAGCCAGCGCAGGAAGGCCGGGGGTGAGGAGAGGTCGGGACTGCCGGGATCGGCCAGCGGCAGGG
>NZ_JBIVVI010000130.1:0-11673 GCF_044757675.1 Kitasatospora sp. NPDC091257 | reverse complement strand
TGGGCCGCCCCGACCAGGCCCCGGTGGCCGGGCCCGCGGGCGCACCGGTCGGCCCGGGCCGACCCGCGGCCCCGCCGCGCCCGCAGCCGCCCGCCGTCCACCACGCGGTGATCTGCGTCAACGCTCCGGCGATGGCCGCCTCCGGCCCCGACGGCCAGCTGCGCGGCCACGGCCTGCACGGCTTCTACCGCAACGGCGTCCGGGTGCTCGCCCGGATGGAGCTGCGGCTGGGCGGCATGGAGCCGCTGCCGCTCCAGGGCACCCTGACCAGCACCGCCCAGGCCCGCTTCCTCGGTGCGGTCCGCGTCCCCGGCGACCTGGACCCGGACCCGGCGCTCACCGTCGAGCGGCTGCGGCACGCGGACGGTGTGGAGACCGTGGTCGTGCGCAACACCGGTCCGCGGCCCGCCCGGCTGCCCCTGGAGATAGCCCTCGGCACCGACCTCGGCCCGGTCGCCGAGATCGCCGCCGGGCACCGCCAGCCCGACCTGCCGGGCCAGGTGCAGTCCGCCGGGCTGCGCTGGACGGGGTCGGTGCACAGCGCCGTGGTCAGCGCCCAGCCCTCCCCGCACGCCGTCCTGGCCGGCGCCGGCGTGCTGCGTTGGGACCTGGAGGTCCAGCCGGGCGCCCGCTGGTCGGTCGAGCTGCACACCGAGCTGGAGAGCGCCGTCGGCGGCCCGCGCCCGCCGGGCGGCCGCGGCATCGGAGCCCCGCTGCCCTGGTCCGAGCCGGAGGTCCGCAGCGACGACGGCCGGGCGGCTCCGCTGGTCTCCCGCTCGCTGGACGCCCTCGGCGGGCTGCTGTTCGCCGACCCGGACCGCCCGACCGACCTCTACCCGGCCTCCGGCGCGCCCTGGCGCTTCGGCCTCGCCCCGGCCGACGCGCTCTGGGCCGCCCGGCTGACCCTGCCGCTCGGCACCCGGCTGGCGGCCGGCACCCTCCGTGCGCTGGCCCGCCGTCAGCAGCTCGTCCCCGCCCCGGGCCGCACCGAGGGCCTGCTGCCCGGCGCCCTGCGCCACGGCGGTCCCGAGCTGCCGCCCACCTGCACCGCCACCGAGGCCACCCTGCTGTTCGTCACCGTGCTGACCGAGGCCTGGCGCTGGGGCCTGCCCCCGGCGGAGGTCGCCGAGCTGCTCCCGGCCGCCGAGCGGGCCCTGGCCGCCCTGCGCGAAGGCCTGGCCGACGGCTTCGTCACCGACCTGAGCCGCCCGCGGGAGGAGCGCTCCGCCCACCCGGTCGCCGCCCGCGCCGAGGTCCAGGCGCAGGCCCACCGCGCCGCCCTGCACGGGGCCGAGCTGCTGGAGGCCTTCGGCAGGCCGGGCGCCGAGGACTGGCGCGGCTGGGCCGCCGCGCTGCGCGGGCGCTTCCGCGAGCGGTTCTGGATCGACGACCTGTCCGGCGGCCGTCCCGCGGCCGGGCTGGCCCCGGGCGGCCAGCCGCTGCCCGCCGTCGCCTCCTCCCTGGTGCACCTGCTGGACACCGGGCTCGCCGTCGACGGCGGCCGGTACGAGAGCCTGCTGGACCGAGAGCAGACCCGGCTGCTCGCCCAGCGCCTGGTCGCGCCGGAGCTGGACAGCGGCTGGGGCCTGCGCACGCTGAGCGCCAAGTCCCCCCGGTTCAACCCGCTGGGCCACCGCGGCGGTGCGGTGCGGGTCCACGAGACGGCCCTGGCGATCGCCGGACTGGCCGAGGCCGGTCACGAGAACGAGGCCGGCACCCTGCTGGAGGGCCTGCTCGCCGCGAGCGCCCACTTCGAGGGGCGGCTGCCGGAGATGTACGCGGGGGAGCAGCGCACCCCGGGCTGCCCGCCGGTGCCGCACCCGGCCGCCTGTCGCCCGGCAGCGGTCTCCGCGGCCGCCGCCGCGCACGCGGTGTTCGCCCTCGCCGGGGTCCGGCCCGACGTCCCGGGCGGCCGGGTGCTGGTCCGCCCGGCCAGCACCGCACCGCTCGGCGAGCTGGAGCTGACCGGCCTGCGGGTGGCGGGCGAGCCGTTCTCCGTCCGGGTGAGCCGGATCGGCGTGGCGATGGTGGAGGAGGCGTCCACGGACCTGCAACTCGTCGCCCGCTGAGCCGCCGCGGGGGCTCGTGCCCCCGCGGCGGTGACACCGGGTCACCGGCGCCGCGCCTGCCCGTTCCCGGTCCCGCGCTGGACGGGTGCGAACCGCACGGGGCCCGTGCGGGGCCCCGGCCCTGCGCGGTCCCCGCGCGGGCCTGTGCTTATCGTCAGAGAGACGACTATGATCGTCGCCATGTCGCGCTACGATCCGTCGGCCTTTCCCCCGTTCGCTGTCACGGTTGACCTCGTGGTGCTGACGGTGCGCGACCACTCGCTCTGCGCCCTGCTGGTCAGACGAGGAGAGCCGCCGTTCCAGGGGTACTGGGCGCTGCCCGGTGGCTTCGTCCGCCCGGACGAGGGCCTGGCCGAGGCCGCCTCCCGCGAGCTGGCCGAGGAGACCGGCCTGCGCGCACACACCGCCCCCGGCCACGACGCGGTCGGTCCCGGCGCGGCCGGTGCCCACCTGGAGCAGCTCGCCACCTACGGCCACCCGCAGCGCGACCCCCGGATGCGCGTGGTCAGCGTCGCCTACCTGGTGCTGGCCCCCGATCTGCCCACGCCCCGGGCCGGCGGCGACGCCAGCAGCGCCCGCTGGGCCCCGGTCGGCGAACTCCTCGGCGAGAACCCGGCCGACGGCGTCCCGCTCGCCTTCGACCACGGCCTGATCCTCGCCGACGGTGTGGAACGCGCCCGCTCCAAGATCGAGTACTCCTCCCTCGCCACCGCCTTCTGCCCGACCGAGTTCACCGTCGGCGAGCTGCGCCGGGTCTACGAGGCGGTCTGGGGCGTGGTGCTGGACCCGCGGAACTTCCACCGCAAGGTCACCGGCACCCACGGCTTCCTGCTGCCCTCGGGCGGCACGACGACGCGTCAGGGCGGCCGTCCGGCCCAGCTGTTCACCGCCGGCGGGGCGACCGTCCTCAACCCGCCCATGCTCCGCCCGGAGTCCTGAGCGCCGCCGGACCCGTGCCCGGCCCGCCCTGTCCCGATCCCACCCGGCCCGCTCCGTCGCGGTGCGCGGCCCCGAAGCAGCCGAATGGCCTGGCCTGGCTGCGAACGCGGGGCCGGCGGCGCAGAGTGTCGGTGGACGCTCCGGCCGCCGGGTCGGAGGCCTTCCGGCCCAGGGAGCCCCGCGATGGCCATCGAGGACTGCGCCAACCAGCGAACCCTCATCGAGGGGCTGGCGGCGGACTACCGGAGCCTCGACGAGACCACCACCGCCACGGAGAAGGAACTGGCCGCACTGCAGGCCGAGCAGGCGGCGCCCGAGGCGATCGCCGCCGTGCAGGAACGGCTGGCCGCCGAGCGGGAGCGACTGGGCGAGATCACGGTGGAGGGCCAGGCCGCCGTCGACGAGTTCCACGCGGTGTGCGGCGGCGAGCAGCTCCCGCCCCCGCCCTGGCCTCCCCGCTAGCGGCTGCGCCCCGTCCTCGGGCACGGCGCTGAGCCCGGCCTGAGCTCCCGGGGCCACCGATGCCGGTGAAGCTCCCGAAGCCCCGGAGCCATCAGCGCTCCCGGAGCCGGCCGGAGCAGCCCGGGTCCGGAGCGGCCCGGGCCCGGAACGGACCGGTCCCCCGTGAATCGCAGGATCGGATTTTCCCCTGATCGGGTGAGGCGGGCAGCCGGTGGGCCCGTGCCGTTCCCGCAATGCCCGGAATAGCCGTCGTCGCCGCCTAATGTGCTGGCGCGGAGCCGCGCGGGTGCATGCCCGCCCCTCAGGGGCGCTCCGCGTCGAGCAGGTCGGCCGAGGGCATGGGAGCAGCCAGCGATGATCCAGATCACCGGACTGACCAAGGTCTATCGCAAGGGCGCTCCGCCCGCGGTACTCGATCTGACCTTCGACGCCCGGCCCGGCACGGTGACCGCGCTGCTCGGCGCCGAGGGGGCGGGCAAGTCCACCGCGCTGCGGCTGATGCTCGAACTCGAACGGGGCCAGGGCGTCACGTTCTTCGGCGACCGCCCGTACCGCCGACTGCGCCACCCCGAGCGCGTGGTCGGGGTGATGATGCCCGGCGCCGGGGAGTCCGCAGTGGCCGGTCACCCGGGCCGCAAGGCGCGCAGCCACCTGCGGATGCTCGCCGCGGCCGTCGGCGTCCCGGCCCGCCGGGCCGACGAACTGCTGGAGCAGACCAGGCTGGCCGCGGTCGCCGGGCAGCGGCTGCGCACCTTCTCGCCCGGCATGCACCGCCGCCTGGCGCTGGCCGCCGCCCTGCTCGGCGACCCCGGCACGCTGCTGCTGGACGGGCCCGCCGACGGCCTGTCACCGCGCAACGTCGAGTGGTTCCACTCCTTCCTGCGCTCCTTCGGCGCCGCCGGCGGAACGGTCCTGGTGACCACCCGCAGCCCGCAGGAGGCCTCGCAGCTCGCGGACCGGGTGGTCACCCTGGACCGCGGCCGGCTGGTGGCCGACCAGCCCGTCGCGGAGTTCCGGCAGACCAGGCTCAGTCCCGAAGTGGCCGTCCGGGGGCCGCAGATGGCGCGACTGGCCGATCTGCTGGTCAGCCAGGGCGCGGACGTCCGCCGGGACGGCAGCGTCGGTCTCGCGGTGGCCGGGATCGACCGCACCGAGATCGGCGAACTCGCCTACCGCCACGGGATCCTGCTGCACGAGCTGGCCGACCGGGTGGTCGAGCAGCCGGCGCCGCGGGTCGTCCTTCCGGTCGGCTCGGGCCGCTCCGGCGACCTCCGCGTCCACCCGGAACCCGAGGCCGGTCCGAGCCAGGAGCCTGGCCGGCGGCCGAACCGGGAGCCGAACCGGGAGCCAGGCCCGAAGCCGCCCGCCCGGCGGGTCCCCGAACCGGCCGCCGAGCCCGTTCCGGGCGAGGCCGTGACGTCCCCGGCCGAGCCCACGACGGCCCCGCCCCCGACCCCGGCCGAACCGGCCACCGCCGCCGCGCCGGGAGGCGCCGCCGTCCCGAAGCGCGGCGCTCCCCGCCGCCCCCGGCAGGACGGTTCCCTGCCCGCCCGCGCCCTGCCCGCCGTGGCCGTCGCCGCCGCCCTCCCGGCCGCCGCGCTCCCCGTCCTCGGCTCGGCCGGCCGCCGACCCGAGCCGCCGGGCCGTCGCCCCGGGCCGTCCATGCGGACGGGGGCCGACGCCATGGACGAACCCGCGCCCACGGTGGCCGTCGACCGGCTCTTCCGCGACGACCCGGCCCCGCCGCTGGAGCCCGCCCGGGTCCGGCCCCTCGGCCGCCGGGCCAGTGCCGACGACCTGCTCACCGACGACACCGTGCGCCTCCGGCGCCCCGCCTCGGGCGCGACCGCCGTCCGAGCCTCCGCCGTCCGGGGCGCCGTCGCCCAGAGCCCCGTCAGGCGAGCCGCCCCGGCCACCCCGGCCACCCCGGCCACCCCGGGCACCTCTGCAGCCCCCGCCATCCCCGACGACCACCGGAGCGAGTGAACCGTGCGTGTCCTGGCCTACGAGCTGCGCCGCCTGCGCGGCCTGCGTTCCACCTGGCTGCTGCTCGCCGCCGTACTGCTCGGCGACGCCGGCGTGGCCGCCGTCCTCGCGAGCCAGGCCCCGGACGGCCCGCTGACGGCCCCGGCGGGGGTGCGGCTGCTGACCGCCGCCGTCCCACTGATCCCGCTGCCCTTCGCGGCGCTCGGCGCCGGGGTGCTGGGCGCGCTCTCGTACGGGCACGAGGTGCGCCACCCGGGGCTGGTGGCCTCGCAGGTGTCGTACCCGCGCCGGGTGCGGCTGCTGCTGGCCAAGCTGGTGGTGATCGGCCCGGTCGCGGCGCTGCTGGCGCTGGCCACCCTGCTGTTCGACATGGTGGCCGTGCACCTCGCGCTGCCGGACGGCGTCACGGTGGCGGCCTGGGCGGACCCGTCCGCACTGTCGGACCGGGTCTTCGAGGCGCTGACGGATGCGGGGGTGTCCGGGCTGTCCGACCTGCCGGGCGTGGGCGCCCCGTTGGGGCTGGTGGCCGGCCACGGGGTGCCCGCCGCACTGCTGGCCTTCGTCCTGCTCACCGTGGTGGCGGGCTGGACCGGGGTGCTGGCCGCCTCGCTGACCCGCAGTGCCGCGGCCGGGGTGCTGCTGCTGTGCGCGCTGCCGCCGCTGCTGGAGTCCGGCGTCGCCCTGCTGCTGCGCCGCACCGGCAGGCCGTGGCCGACCCGGGCGACCGAACTGCTGCCGTTCCAGTCCGGGATCGAGTGGGCCTACGGCTGGGTGTACGGCGGTGCGCACGAGGCGGTGGCCGGGAGCGCGGCGTTGACCGATCCGGCGCTGCTCGCCGCGGTCGCGACCCCTGCGGCGCTCCTACTGCTGGCCGCCCTGCTGGCCCAGGCCCGCCGCCGCGCCCTGTAGCGCCGCGTCGCACGGAACCGTCCGCGTCGCACGGAACCGTCCGCGTCGCACGGAACCGTCCGCGCAGCGCTGGGCCCCGATGAACCGCGCTGAGCCGCTTGTGCGGGGCCGCCCGCCCGGGCCCGAGGCCGTGTCACGGGTGCGGTCCCGCCCCGGACTTCCAAGATCGACCAGCAGTGACCGGAATGCGCGGTTCTTCCTGATAAGAAGTCAATTATCCAGTCACGGTCGATCACCCTTTCGTGTGCTTTTCACGAGAATTCTCAAGCCACGCCTGCCGATCGCCGACAAAGGAGGCGTGAGTACCCTTGCGCACCCCACCATGACCCCCGCCCGTTCCGCCGAAGGGCCCATCCACGGTCCCGGCGACCTGGACCGCTTCTCGTACGCCGACCGGCCGACCCCGCCGGTGCCCCGCTGGGAGGGCGCCGAGTCGGACATCGCCCGGGTCGGCCGCAAGACCACCAGCAGCCGGGGCCGTGGTCTGCACGGCCAGCTGGTCCAGCAGCTCGGTCAGATGATCGTCTCCGGCGACCTCGGTGCCGACCGCCCGCTGGTGCCCGAGGAGATCGGCCAGCGGTTCGAGGTCTCCCGCACCGTCGTCCGCGAGTCGCTGCGCGTGCTGGAGGCCAAGGGCCTGGTCAGCGCCCGGCCGAACGTCGGCACCCGGGTCCGTCCGGTCGGCGACTGGAACCTGCTGGACCCGGACATCATCGAGTGGCGCGCCTTCGGGCCGCAGCGGGACGAGCAGCGCCGGGAGCTGTTCGAGCTCCGCTGGGCGATCGAGCCGCTGGCCGCCCGGCTCGCCTCCGGCCACGGCCGGGAGGACGTCCAGCAGCGCCTGGCCGAGCTGGTCGAGATCATGAGCCACGCCGCCTCCCAGGCCGACCTCTCGACCTACACCCGGGCCGACGCCGAGCTGCACGGCCTGGTCCTCCAGATGGCCGGCAACCGGATGCTGGAGCACCTGTCCGGGATCGTCGCCTGCGCGCTGCAGGTCTCGGGCGGTCCGGCGATCTCCTGCGAGCGCCCCACGGAGTCCTCGGTCAGCCTGCACGCCCGGCTGGTGGAGGCGCTGGGCGCCGGCGACGGCGCCGCGGGCGAGGTCGCGATGCGGGCGCTGCTCACCGTCCATCCCGAGATCGAGCCCTCCGTTCCCGCGCCCAGGGAGCACTGAACGGGCTGTTTTCCACGAGCGGAGGCGCCGGACGGCGGCGGCCCGCTCCGCCCGGGCCCTCCGGCCGCCCCGCGCGGCGCAGCCGGGGGGCTTCCGCATGCCGCCGTCCCACCGGGCAGAGCCGGCGGAGGCCGCGTGGCCCGAGGGGCGGAGTCCCCAGGGGGGCGAACCGCCGGGAGCGGCCCGGCGAATGCGGGCGGCGAATGCGGGTGGCGAAAGCGGGCCCACGTCGGACTTGTCCATGACAATAGATTCACCGGTGAGTGCGCGATGATGGAACCGGCTCCGGGTTGCGGGCGCCGGATGGTGTGACCCGCGACACGAAGGCCATGCGTAACACTTGACGAGTAGCAGCGATGTGTCCTGAGCGGAAGCAGCTCCGGAATACTCCAACATGTCAGAATGCTGTGTTGGTCCGCGGCGCTGCTGCCGTCCTGCAAACCCAGTCCTCAAGCCCGAGTCGGTCGGAATCGACACCGCGCGTCCGACGCGCGATCTCCTTCCCCGCCCGCTCGGGCGGCCGGTACGGGTTCGAGATCCACTCATCGTCCGAGAGGTTGTTCGTGTCGGCCAGCACATCCCGTTCGCTTCCCCCCGAGATCGCCGAGTCCGCGGCTCTGCTGGCTCTCATCGAGCGGGGCAAGGCCCAGGGGCAGATCGCCGGTGACGACGTGCGCCAGGCGTTCGAGGCGGACCAGATCCCGGTCACCAAGTGGAAGAACGTCATGCGCAGCCTCAATCAGGTGCTGATTGAGGAGGGCGTGGACCTCATGGTCAGCGCGGCCGAACCGGCCGGCGCCAAGCGCAAGAGCGTTGCTGCCAAGAGCCCCACCAAGCGCACCGCCACCAAGGCTGTCACCACCCGGACCCCGTCGGCCCCGACCAAGCCGCCCGTGCGGATCGCCCCCGGCGCTCCCGTCGCGGCTCCGGCCGTCGTCGCCGCCGCGGCCACGGCTCCCACCGTCTCCGCCGAGATCACCGTCGAGGAGACGACCGGCGTCGTCGCCGGGGTGAAGGCGGCTCCCGCCAAGAAGGCCGCGCCGGCCAAGAAGGCCGCCGCCAAGAAGACCGCCGCGCCGGCCAAGAAGACCGCCGCCAAGAAGACCGCCGCCGGCAAGACCGCCAAGGGCGACGAGGAGCTGCTCGGCGAGGAGGAGCTGCTCGAGGACGTCGCGCTGCCCGGTGACAAGACCGAGGCCGAGGGCACCGGTCCGGAGGAGGAGTCGGAGGGCTTCGTCCTCTCCGACGACGACGAGGACGACGCGCCGGCCCAGCAGGTCGCCGTCGCCGGCGCCACCGCCGACCCGGTCAAGGACTACCTGAAGCAGATCGGCAAGGTCCCGCTGCTCAACGCCGAGCAGGAGGTCGAGCTCGCCAAGCGCATCGAGGCCGGTCTGTTCGCCGAGGACAAGCTCTCGGCCGCCGACAAGCTCGCCCCGAAGCTCAAGCGCGAGCTGGAGATCATCGCCGAGGACGGCCGCCGGGCCAAGAACCACCTGCTGGAGGCCAACCTCCGTCTGGTGGTCTCGCTGGCCAAGCGCTACACCGGTCGCGGCATGCTCTTCCTGGACCTGATCCAGGAGGGCAACCTCGGTCTGATCCGTGCGGTCGAGAAGTTCGACTACACCAAGGGCTACAAGTTCTCGACCTACGCCACCTGGTGGATCCGCCAGGCGATCACCCGCGCCATGGCCGACCAGGCCCGCACCATCCGCATCCCGGTGCACATGGTCGAGGTCATCAACAAGCTGGCCCGCGTCCAGCGCCAGATGCTCCAGGACCTGGGCCGCGAGCCCACCCCGGAGGAGCTGGCCAAGGAACTCGACATGACCCCCGAGAAGGTCATCGAGGTCCAGAAGTACGGCCGTGAGCCGATCTCGCTGCACACCCCGCTGGGCGAGGACGGCGACAGCGAGTTCGGTGACCTGATCGAGGACTCCGAGGCGGTCGTGCCGGCCGACGCGGTCTCCTTCACCCTGCTCCAGGAGCAGCTGCACTCGGTGCTGGACACCCTGTCCGAGCGCGAGGCGGGCGTGGTCTCGATGCGCTTCGGCCTGACCGACGGCCAGCCGAAGACGCTGGACGAGATCGGCAAGGTGTACGGGGTCACCCGTGAGCGCATCCGCCAGATCGAGTCGAAGACCATGTCGAAGCTGCGCCACCCGTCGCGCTCCCAGGTGCTGCGCGACTACCTGGACTGATCGACGGCAGTCGTTCCACGCGAAGGCCCGGAGCCGCACGGCTCCGGGCCTTCGCGGCTGTCCGGGCCCGGGCGTGTCAGCGTCCGGGTGCTGGTTGTCGCTCGTCCGGGTGGCGGCGCGGCGGGAAGTGGTCGCACGGTGTAGCCGGTCACCTACGCTGTGCCGGTTGCCTGCTTCCGAGCCTCCTGGAGTCACGGTGCCGACCGAGCCGGACCGCACTGACCTGCCGACGCCCATCCTGTTTCCGGCAGACCTCGCCGATCCGGCCGATCCGGCCGTCGGCCGGGCGGGCCGCCGCCGCAGGGCCGCCGTGCTGGCGCTGCTGGCCGCCGTGCCCGTCCCGCTGGTCGCCCTCGGCGGCGCGGCGCCGGCCGAGGCCCAGCGCCGGGTGGTCGGCGGCACGGCGGCGAGCACCGAGGACCACCCGTGGATCGTGGCGCTGTCCAGCCGCCAGCAGTTCGGCAGCGGCCGTTCCGGCCAGTTCTGCGGGGGCGCGCTGGTCACCCCGACCAAGGTGGTCACGGCCGCGCACTGCTTCTACGACGAGGGCAAGGGCCGGGTGGAGCGGCCGGGCCTCAAGGTGATCGTCGGCCGGGACGACATGCGCGGCACGGCCGGCCGCGAGGTGGCGGTGCGGTCGGTCTGGATCCACCCCGACTACTCCTTCGACGCGAACATGAACGACGTCGCGGTGATCACCCTGGCCGAGTCCCAGGGCGCCCGGCCGGTGGTCGAGCTGGTCGGCCAGGGCGAGACGGCGCCGTACCTGGCCGGGACCACGACGCAGGTGTACGGCTGGGGCGACACCACCGGGCGGGGCGACTACTCGCCCACGCTGCGCGGGGTGTCCGTGCCGATCGTGCCGGACGGGGCCTGTGCGCAGGCGTACCCGGGCGGGCGGGACGGAAAGTTCGACGCCCGGGGCATGGTCTGCGCGGGCGAGGAGCGGGGCGGCAAGGACGCCTGCCAGGGCGACAGCGGCGGGTCCAGCGCAGGGCCAGCTGGGCCCAGACGAACTCGGTCGCCCAGATCCCCATGCCCAGGAAGATCACCAGCCAGCCGGGGCCGGGCAGCGGCAGCATGATCAGCCCGAGCACCACCACGGCGAGGCCCGCCAGGAAGATCGCCACCTGCCAGACCCGGTGCAGCGCGGGCGAGCGGCGGACGAAGGCCGGGGCCCGCGATCCGACCGCCCGTCCGCCGTCGACGGCCTCGTCAACCGCCACAGCCGCTTCACCCGTTCCCGTGTTCCCGGCCGTCTTGTCGTTTCGCACAGTCATGCCAGGAAACTAACCAAGAAGCGCCGGGTAATGCCCGGCCCGGCCGCTGCGGGGCGATTCCGCAATGCGCCGTAAGGGGTACGACTCGCGCCCGAATCGGGACAGAGGGGTTTACATCGGTCTTGGGGGTGGGATGGTCCGTTCGCCGACGTGCGATTCCCCGAGCGCACACTGAGCGAAAGGCCATGGCGCTTATGAACACCACGGTCAGCTGCGAGCTGCACCTGCGCCTCATCGTGTCCAGCGAGTCATCACTGCCCGTCCCCGCGGGCCTGCGCTACGACACCGCCGACCCCTATGCCGTGCACGCCACGTTCCACACAGGCGCCGACGAGACCGTGGAGTGGGTGTTCGCCCGAGATCTCCTCGCGGAGGGGCTGCACCGACCCACTGGTACCGGCGACGTCCGGGTGTGGCCGTCGCGCAGCCACGGGCAAGGGGTGGTCTGCATCGCACTGAGCTCTCCGGAAGGAGAAGCCCTGCTGGAGGCCCCGGCCCGAGCGCTTGAGTCGTTCCTCAAGCGGACGGACGCCGCGGTGCCCCCCGGCACCGAACACCGTCACTTCGACCTCGACCGGGAGCTGTCCCACATCCTCGCCGAAAGCTGACCCCATCCGGAGGCGGTCACGCCCCGCCGACGGCGGGGCCCT
>NZ_JBIVVI010000129.1:0-11688 GCF_044757675.1 Kitasatospora sp. NPDC091257 | reverse complement strand
GGGCTTTGGCACCGCTAAAAGCGCGCCGTCCCGGCTCCGGTCAGCCCTGCCCGGCCCCGGCCGGCCCGGGGGCCGTGCCGGGAATCGCGCCGGGGGCCGCCTCGTAGCGGCGCAGCACGGCGGAGAGGAACTCCGGGAACCCGGGCGCCTCCCGGGGGAAGAAGTGGCCGCCGGGCACCACGGCGATCTCGCTCTCCCGGGTGGAGTAGCGCGCCCACTCCCGGACCTCGGGCACCGTGACCAGCCGGTCCTCGGCCCCGCCGAAGGCGTGCAGCGCCACCGGCAGCGGCGTACGGGCGACGGTGCCGGCGGCGGCGCACAGCCGCAGGTCGTCGCGGACGATCGGCAGCAGGGCGGCGAGCCACTCCGGGTGGTCCAGCAGGATCCGGGGCAGTCCGCCGTAGGCGTCCAGGGTCCGCACCAGGTCGGCGTCGGGGATGCCGGGCTCGTCGGGCAGCGGCGCCGGCAGGTGCGGCGCCCGGTGGCCGCCGAGCACCAGGGCCGCGGGCAGCCGGGCGCCGCGGGCGTGGCGGTGCTGGGCGAGCGCGAAGGCGATCAGGGGCCACCGCGCCGGAGCCGGACGTGGCTGCGAACAGTTCGGGGGCGACGTCCTCGGCCATGGCCCTGGCCGACTGCCAGGCGACCTCGTGCGTGGTGCCGACACCGCCGCAGAGCAGCACGAAGCGACGGAAGCCGGCGGACGTCAGCGCCTCCAGCTTGGCCCGGACCGTCTCGACCGAACCGACCAGGGCGAAGGGGTTGCGGAGGTAGGACTCCGCGGGGGCCTCGAACACGCCCTGCACGCCGGTGTCGCCCTCCTTCGCCAGCGAGGACAGCGGGCTGTCGGCGGGGTCGGCGCCGGCCATCCGCGCCAGCACCCCGCCGGCGGTCTCGATGTGCGAGACGAAGCCGTCGCGGACGAGCTCCGCGGCCTCGCGGTCGGTGTCGGCGATCACGGTGAAGCAGCTCGCCGCGACGTTCGCCATGGAGAGCTCGTGCCCGTGCTCCTTGCCGACCTCCAGGTAGCGGTGCAGGCGCGCGACCATCTCCTCCACGCTGATCTTCGACATGCCGCCGGCCGCCGGGTCGAGGTTCAGCCCGGTGAAGACGTTCCAGCCGCGGCGGGCCGCCATGGCGAGGGACTCGTCCGTCTCCGCCGCCACCCACAGCGGCACGCTCGGCTGGACCGGCCGGGGCCAGACGGTGACCTTCGCGACCTCGGCGTCCTGGAGGAAGGCGGTGTACGCGGGGGTCAGGTCGTCCTTCGCCACCGGGTGGTCGATCCGGTTGACGGCGCCGTCGATGAGGTCGGCGTTGTGCTCGAAGGCGGCCCGGTCGCCGCGCCGGCCGAGGCCGATCTCCAGCCGCCCGCCGGAGAGCACGTCGATCATGTTGAACTGCTCGGCGAGGTGCAGGGGGTGGTGCAGCAGGGCCAGGTTCACCCCGGAGACCAGCCGGGCCCGGGTCGTCCGCGCGGCGATCGCGGCCAGCATGACGTTCGGGTGCGGGGAGATCGACGACGGGCCGAAGTGCTCCGGCAGGCTGAGGCCGGCGTAGCCGAGGCGCTCCGCCTCGACGCAGTGGTCGAGGTAGGTCTCGTAGAGGCGGGCCCCGAGCACCGGGTCCCACTCCTCCGGCGAGCGCGATCCCGACGGCGCGTAGGTGAGGTTGTCCCAGTAGACGAACTTGACGCTGTTCGGGTCCTCGGAGAGTGTGCTCATGCCGGTGGTTCCCCTCTGTTCGCAAGGCTCGCAGTGGATGTGAATCAATCTAGCCAGGCGGCCGGAGGCCGCCATCTTCCAGATTGCCCGCGTGGTCCGGGCCGGTTTCAGACCGTGCCCGGGGCCTCCAACGACCTGGCCAGCGCGGCGGCGTCGGAACGCACCCGGCCGCCGAGGCGGGGGCGCTGACCGGTGTCGGAGTACTGACGGGGCCGGCTGCCGCCGGTGCGGCGCAGCACGGTCATGCTGTTCTGCCGCAGCTTGCGGCTCTCCAGCAGGTTGAGCATCTCGAACTCGCCGGGGGCCATCCGCTGGGTGTCGGCGATGTACTCCAGGATCGCCTCGCCCTCGGGGTAGGTCATCAGGTAGTGCATGACCACGATCCCGCCGTCCGGATCGATCAACTCCCAGAAGTTCTCGAAGAAGTAGAGGCAGTCCCAGGCGTCCACCCAGGCGAAGTCGATCGGCCGGAACTCCTCGGGGAGGCGTCCGACGGCCCCGCGCATGTCGGAGTTGACGACGGTGACGCGCTCGGCGAGGCCGAGCTCGCCCAGCACCTCCGTCACCAGCGGGGCCGAGGAGCCGGCGTCCGAGAGGTCGTCGACCGCCACGAACCGCGGCCGGTACGGCTCGCGGTAGCCGCCCGGCAGCAGCAGCGCCGGCTCGCTGTCGATCCACGCCTCGTCCAGCTCCCGGCCGTCCGTGAGGTACGGCAGGGTCTTGCGGACCAGCGCCGCGGCCTCGGCGCCGGCCAGTTCCTCGGCCTCGGCCAGGGCCTTCGCCAGGAACGGGGTGGTGTAGCCCATGCCGACCTCCAGCACCCGGTGGGGCCGGACCAGGTGGATCAGCTGGGAGAGCAGCGGCGCCACCACCTCCGTTCCCATGCCCGGCACCCGAAGCCGCTCGACCGCGGTCCGGAAGCGCTCGTCGGGGATCGTGTCACGCGTCATCGCCGGTACCCCTGCCCTGCTGGTGCTCGATGGCCTGGTAGAGCGCCTTGATGTTGCCGCTGCCGAAGGAGCGGGCACCCATCCGCTCGATGACCTCCAGGAAGAGGGTGTTGCGGGGGTGCACGGACTTGGCGAAGATCTGGAACAGCTGCCCGTCGTGGTCCTGGTCGATCAGCAGGTTCAGCCGCTCCAGCTCCGCCACCGAGTGCCGCAGCGGGGTGAGCCGGTCCGGCAGCAGCCGGTAGTACGCCGGGGGGGTGCCCAGGAACTCCACGCCCCGGGCGGCGATCGCGTCGACCGAGCGCACGATGTCGTCCGTGGTGAAGGCGATGTGCTGCACGCCCGGACCGCCGTGGTCCTTCAGGAAGGAGTCCAGGTGGCCGGAGACCTCGGACGGGTCGGGGGTGATCAGGGTGAAGGTGACCATGCCGCCCTGCACCACGTTGGTGATCATCACCTGGCCGTTGACCTCGATCCGCTCCGTGAAGATCGGTTCGAAGTCGAGGACCTCGCGGTAGAAGGCCACCGTCGTGTCCATCTGCCCCGGCTCGACGCAGATCGCGAAGTGGTCGACCTCCCGCAGGCCGCAGTCCGGCCCGGCCGGGCCGGCGTCGGCCGGCGTCAGCCCGGGCAGCAGCCGCTCGTCGCCGCCCGCCGGGCGCTCGACGAAGGTGTGGGCGATGTCGCCGACGCCCATGATCGTGGCGGTGACCACGTCGCCGTGCGCGACCGGCGCCGACACCGGCCGGGCGCCGCGGCGCACCGCCGTGGCGAAGGCCGCCCGGGCGTCCGGGACGCGCAGCGCGATGTCGGCCACCCCGTCGCCGTGCTTCTCGACGTAGGCCGCTCCCGGGTGGTCCCCCACCACCGGCCGGCTGAGCAGCAGCCGGATCCCGTTGGCGCCCAGCGCCACCGAGCGCAGCTCCCGCGCCTGCGGGGGCGAGCTCGCATACACTTCCAGGCCGTACCCGCGGACCAGCCACTCGGTGGTGACCGCCAAGTCGGCGACGTAGCAGGTGATGTGGTCGACGAGCATGCCGCCGAAGGTCTCCTGACCCGCGTCGAGGCTCATGTTCCGGACTCCTCGTCAGTCGTCGGGCTGCCCAGGGAGGCGCCCGGTGAGGCCGTTCGGCCCCAGATCCGTCCAGTGCTCGTTCACGTAGGCGAGGGCGGTGGTCCGGTCGGACGGCCCGTGCTCGGGCGTCCAGCCCGCCGGTACCGCGGCGTCGGCCGGCCAGAGCGAGAACTGGCCGCGCGCGTTGACCAGGACCGTGAACTCGCCGTCGTCGGCGTCGAAGGGGCTGCTCATTCCCGCTCTCCTTCCGGTCGGTCCAGCAGGCCCTCCAGGGCCGCCACCGAGGGAACGTCGAAGAACTGGGTGACGGTGAGCGGGATCCTCAGCTCGGCCCGGATCCGGCTGACCAGCCGCATCGCGGCCAGGGACTGGCCGCCGAGCTCGAAGAAGCTGTCGTCGACCCCGATCTCCGGCACCTCCAGCACCTCGGCGAACAGGGCGCACAGCTGCCGCTGCCGCTCGGTCGCCGGCGCCCGGCGGGTCGAGCCGGTCACCGGCTCGGGCAGCGCCCGCCGGTCCAGCTTGCCGTTGGGGGTCAGCGGGAGGGCCGGCACGCTCACGAAGGCCGTCGGCACCATGTACGCCGGCAGCTGTTCCACCGCGTGCGCCCGCAGCGCACCCGCCTCGATCCCGTCGGACTCCGGGACGTAGTACGCCACCAGGCGCTTCTCCCCGGACTCCGACTCCCGTGCCACGACGGCGACATGGGCCAGTCCGGGATGGCGCGCCAGTACCGCCTCCACCTCGGCGGGCTCCACCCGGAAGCCCATCACCTTGAGCTGGTCGTTGGCCCGGCCGAGGTACTCCAGCAGGCCGTCCCGGTCGACCCGGACCAGGTCCCCGGTGCGGTACATCCGTTCGCCCGGCGCGTCGAAGGGGTTGGCCACGAACCGCTCGGCCGTCAGATCGGGCCGGTTGACGTAGCCGCGGGCCAGGCCGCGGCCGGCGATGTGGAGCTCGCCCACCCCGCCGACCGGCACGGGCCGCAGCCCGGCGTCCAGGACGTGCAGCCGGACGTCGTCCATCGGCCGGCCGACGCCCACCGGGCCCGTGGCGAGGTAGGGGGCGGTCATCGGCGCGCTGGTGCTGAACAGCGTCGCCTCGGTGGCGCCGTACATCGCCCGCACCACCAGGGCGGGGTTGTGCTCCAGCACCCGCTGGACGGCCGAGGGGGCGATGACGTCGCCGCCGGTGAGCACCTCGCGCACACCGGCGAGGCAGCCCGGATCCTCCTCGGCCAGCACCCGGAACAGTCCGGCGGTCAGGTGGATGCCGGTGATCCGCTCCTCGGCGATCAGCCGGCGCAGGGCGTGCACGTCGAGGTCGCCCGGCGGGGCCACCACGATCCGCCCGCCGTGCAGCAGCGGCACCCAGAACTCGTACGTGGAGACGTTGAAGGCGTACGGCGCCACCATCAGCACCCGCTCGTGCCGGCCGTCCGCCCAGATCGAGTCCAGGGCCAGGCCGAGCGCGTCCCGGTGGGCGATCGCGACGCCCTTCGGCACCCCGGTGGAGCCCGAGGTGTGGATCACGTAGGCGAGGGCGTCCGGGCCGGTGGGGACGGCCGGGTCCGTCGCGGGGTAGCCCGCGAGGCCCTTCTCGCCCTCGACGACGACCACCTCGGCGCCTTCCGGCAGGCCCTGCCGGCTCATCGCCTCGTCGGTCAGCAGCACCGGCGCCGCGCAATGCTCCACGATCCACTGCTTGCGCGGCAGCGGGTAGGCGCTGTGCAGCGGGAGGTAGCACCCGCCGGCCTTGAGCACGGCCAGGATCGCCACCACCAGGTCCGCCGACCGCTCCATCAGCACCGCGACCGGCGACTCGGCCCGCACGCCGAGTTCGCCCAGCCGGTGCGCCAGCCGGTTCGCCCGCTCGTCCAACTCGCGGTAGCTGAGCCGGACTTCACCGGACGACACGGCGATCGTGTCCGGTGTCCTGAGCGCCTGTTGCGTGAAATGCCCCTGAAGGGAAGGGGAAGCCACCATGCCCTCCGATCCTCATCGATTGGTTGTCGGTACCCGGATCAGCTGTCGAGCAGCCCGTGGACGGAATCACTCAGGTCGGCGAAGGAGGACAGATCGGGTACCGTCCACCCGTTCAGGTCGTACTCCGCCAGGCACTCGTCGACCAGGCCCTTGTAGGAGTCCAGCTGGCCGTTGGCGAGCTGGGCGAAGAGCAGCTCGATCCGGGTGTTCTCGTGACTGCCCGCGTAGTTGCGCTCGTAGAGCTCGTGGCGGCCGCCGAACTCGCTGCCGACGGCGTCCCAGAGCAGTTTCATCACCTTGACCCGCTCGACCGCGTCGACGCCGCCGGAGCCGCGGAGGAACCGGTCCAGGTAGGGCCGGATCTCCGGATTGCCGAAGTCCTTGGCACTGGAGTTGACGTAGATCAGCCCGCTGGCCACGTCCTGGAGGACGATCTCCCTGATCCGCGGGTAGCCCGTCTGCATGAACCACCGGTAGGCCAGGCCGTACTGGGAGTTGGGCAGCACCGCGCCGTTGCGCCAGGCGACCGGGTTGCGGGCGGCCGCGTCGGACAGTCCCCAGAACAGGTTGCGCCAGGCCAGCACCTCGCCGAGCCGGCTCTGCACCCCGCGGAAGTCCCCGGTGCCGGTGATGTCCAGGGCCTTGGCCAGCAGGCCGGCGATGAACTCCAGCTTCACCGCGAGCCGGGTGCAGCCGTGGAAGGTGAACCGCTCGATGAAGCCGGACTGGCCGGTGAACATCCGGATCTTCTCCGGCTGCCCGTAGACGAAGACGTTCTCCCACGGGATGAGCACCTTGTCGAGCACCAGGATGGTGTCGTTCTCGTCCAGCCGGGAGGAGAGCGGATGGTCGAACGGGCTGCCCATCGCCGCCGCCGTCGCGGTGTAGGACGGGCGGCAGATCAGCTTCATCCCCGGCGCGTTCATCGGCACGGTGGCCACCAGCGCGAAGGTGCGGTCCTTGATCGGCAGGCCGTAGTGCGCGATGAAGTTGTAGTGCGTCAGCGCGGAGCCGGTGGCGACCACCTTCGCGCCGGACACCACCAGGCCGGCGTCGGTCTCCCGCTCGGCGTGGATGAAGACGTCCTTGACCTGGTCCGGCGGCAGGGACCGGTCGACCGGCGGATGCACGATCGCGTGGTTCCAGTACAGCACCTTCTCCTGCGACTCGGCGTACCAGCGCCGGGCGTTGTCCGCGAACGGCTCGTAGAAGTCCGCGTTGGCGCCCAGGGTGCCGAGGAAGGAGGCCTTGTAGTCGGGGCTGCGGCCCATCCAGCCGTAGCTCATCCGCGCCCAGGCGGCGATCGCCTGCTGGTCGCCGACCAGGTCCTCCGCGCTGCGCGGGGTGGTGAAGAAGCGGTGGGTGTAGCCCTCGCCGCCGCTGTCGACCGGCGCGGTCAGCACGGGCCGGTGCCGGGGGTCGTGCAGGGCGTCGTAGAGCCGTGCGGTCATCCGGACCGGATTGTGGAACGCCGGGTGGGCGGTGACGTCCTTGACCCGATCACCGTAGAGGTAGATCTCCCGGTCGTCGCGCAGGCTCTCGATGTACTCCGCCCCGGTCAGCGGGCGAGTTCCGCGCGCATTGCCGGCGGTGGTTTCCCGGGCTTCGGCCATCAGACGCCTCTCCTTGCTGCCAGTTCACCGGACGGATCGAGACTGACAGCCCGGGAGCGGCGGTGGCTTCTCCCGACGTGCGCCGCTTGCGGACCCGGGCGGCCCGGGCGGTCCGCACGGCCCGGACTCAGCACGAGCGGAGATGCCCGCGGTCCGCCGCCCCCGGAGCATGAGCATCTGGATCTGCCAGGCCTGCGCAGGAGGGACTCCGGAATGAGCAAGCGAATCGACATCGACATCGTGGTGCCGCTCTACCCGTTCATGCCGTACTTTCTCGACCGGACGAGGGAGTTGGCGGAGAAGTTCACGGCCAACCACCCCGAGTACCGGATCCGGGTCAGCGGCGCCGACTGGCTGTCGGTGCCGCAGACGGTCCACGACGCCGTCCAGCAGGGCGGCGCGCCGACCATCGCGCAGTACTTCTACACGTCGACCCGGGACGCCCTCGACGCCCGACGGCCCGACGGGTCGCCGCTGTTCACCTCGGTCGAGCGGGCGATCGCGGGCCGCACCGAGATCCTCGGCGAGCCGGTCGTGCTCGGCGACGTGGCGCCCGCCGCGCGGCACTACTACACCCACGACGGCGCGGTGGCGGCCATGCCGCCGCTCACCTCGACCACGCTGCTCTACGCCAACACCACCCTGCTGGAGCGGGCCGGGATCACCGAGGTCCCGCAGACCTGGGCCGGGATCGAGGCCGCCTGCCGGGCCGTCGCCGCGCTTCCGGACGGGCCGGCCCACGCGATCACCTGGCCCAACCACGGCTGGTGGTTCCAGCAGTCGGTGGCCCAGCAGGGGGCGCTGCTGGCCGACCACGACAACGGCCGCTCCGGTCGCGCGGAGACGCTGTACCTCGACTCGGACGCGATGCTCGCCTACGTCGACTGGTGGCGCGGGCTGCACCGGGCGGGCCTGTACCGCTACCACCCGAGCCGGGTGAACACCGAGGTCGACTGGGACGGCAACTTCCGCGCCTTCGCCGACCAGGAGGTCGCCTTCGTGCTCACCACCTCGGTCGAGGCGGCCCGGATGGCCCAGGCAGGCCTGGACGGCGGCTTCGTCGTCCAGGCCTGCCGGATGCCGTACAACGACCGGGTGCCCTACGCGGGCAACGTGATCGGCGGCGACGCGCTCTGGCTGGCCGCCGGCCTGGACCGGGAGACCGAGGACGGCGCCCTGGCCTTCATGCAGTACCTGAACACGCCGCGCACCGCCGCCGAGCGGCACCGGGAGACCGGCTTCATCCCGGTCACCGGCGGTGCGATCGACCTGCTGGAGCAGGAGGGCTGGTTCGAGCGCAACCCGCACTTCCGCACGGCGCTGGACCAGCTCGCCGCCAACTCCGGTTCGCCGGCCGCCCGGGGCGCGCTGCTCGGGGAGTTCGCCGGGATCCAGGACATCCTGACCACCGCCATGCACGACGTGCTGGTCACCGACGTGGAACCGCGGGTCCGCTTCGCACAGGCGAACGCCGAGGCCCAGCTGCTGCTGGACCAGTACAACGACGCCTGCCGGGGCCTGCGCCCCCGCGGCCCGATCAGGGTCGGCTGACGACAGGGCCGACGGTCCCCGCCGCACGCGGCGGGGACCGTCGGCCCCAGTGGTTCAGGAACGCTCGGTACGGAGGTCCAGGGGCGCGTCCGGCGCGCCGACCAGCTCCCGCAGCACCTCGCGGAAGCGGTCCACCTGCTCCGCCACCGAGCTCTCGTCGTAGAGGTTGCTGTTGTACTGGATGCCCGCCACCACGTCCCCGGCCGGGTCGAGGTTGAGCGTCCACAGCGCGCCGTTGGGCACGTCCGAGCCCACCGGCTGCGAGGTGAGCCGGCGCCGCACCTCGGTGTACTCCAGGTCCCCGATCAGCTCCCCGTCCAGCAGGAACGGGAACGGGAAGACCTGGAAGACACAGGCCGCCCGGCCGTCCTCCAATGTCGGCAGCATCAACTCCGGTGCCTGGGCGAGGATCTGCCCGAACGGGATGTCGTGGGCGTACGCCTCCAGGCTGGTGGTGCGGATCCGGGCGACCACCTCGGCGAAGTCGCGGGACCCGGCGAGCTCGGTGCACAGCGGGAGGAAGTTGAAGAACGGCCCGACCGTGTGGTGGAAGCGGTCCTCGCCGCGGCCCGGCGAGAAGGTCGGCACCACCACCCGGGTCGTTCCGGAGGAGCGCGCGACCATCACCGCGAACGCGCCCATCAGCACCATGAACGGCGTGCTGCGCAGCGCCCGGCCGATCTCCACCGCCCGCGCGGTCAGTTCGGCGTCGACGGTGAAGCGGTGGATGGCGGTGGACTCCGGCAGGCCGGCCGACTTCGGCCGGTCGGTGGCCACCGAGTAGATCTCGGCGCCGGCCAGCTGCTCCCGCCAGAAGGCGCGTGATTCCTCCAGCGCCGGATCCGCCGCGTACTCCCGCTGCCACGCCGAGAACTCACGGTACGGCAGGGCCACCGGCAGCTCGGGCTGAGTGTGCCCGCGGCGCTCGGCGTAGCGGACGGCGAGATCGCGGATGATCAGCCGCACCGACCATCCGTCGGCCGCCGTGTGGTGCACGACGAGGGCCAGGACCGCGTCCTCCTCGTCGAAGCGGAGCAGGGTGGCCTTCAGCAGGGGGAGTTCCCGCGCGCTGATGGTGCCCGACTCCACCTCGGTGATCAGGTCCTCCACCGCCCGCTCGCGCGCCGCCGGATCCGCCCCGGTCAGCTCCCGCAGCTCCAGCCGGACCGGGGTCGGCGGATGGATCTCCTGGTACCGCTCGCCCTCGCCCCGGACGATGGCCGTGCGCAGGGCCTCGTGCCGCACCACCACGTCGTCCAGGGCCAGCTGAAGCGTCGCGGCGTCGACCTTCCCGCGCAGGCGCCAGCCGTGCACGATGTGGAACCGCGGGCCGAACGGCCCCTCGTCGTCGCCGCGGTCGAAGCCGCAGAGGAATTCCTGGTTGAAGGAGAGTGGCGTCCTGCTCGCCGGTGCGTTCGACTGCGGCTTTCCATTGGGGCTCATGGGGAATTCCTCTCACGGAGTCCGGGGCGAATTCGCCCCGGAACCGTAGCAACGGCCCCGCGGCCGTGGGTTCTTCGATCGTGCTGGCAATCCGGGAGATGCGCACCGGCCGGGCCGCGGGCCAGGCTGGCCGGGAAAGTCCATCCAGCGTCGGTGGAACGCCCGCCCGAACCGTAGAGGAGCTGCGCCGCAATGACGGTCGCCATGAACGCCGCAGGGTCCGGCTCGCCGCAGCCGCCCGAGCCCGGTCTGACACCCGGGGAGATCATCGCCAGGGCCGAGGCCATCGCGCCGCTCCTGGTCCCCCGGCAAGCCGAGACCGAACAGCGCACCTACTACGCCCAGGACACCCACGAGGCGTTCGCCGGGGCCGGCTTCTACCGGATCCTCGTGCCCAAGCGCTACGGCGGCTACGAGTTCGGCATCGACACCTTCCTGCGGGTCGCGATGACGCTGGCCCGCGGCTGCCCGTCGACCGGGTGGATGTACTGCCTCGGCGCCACCCACGCCCTGCCCGCGGCCTCGCTGTTCGACGAGCGGGCACAGGCCGAGCTCTTCGCCGGCGGCGACTTCATCTGCCCGGCCACCATCGTGCCGAACGGGAAGGCCGAGCGCGCCGAGGACGGCGGCTGGCGGATCGACGGCACCTGGAACTACTGCTCGGGCTCGCCGTACGCGACGCACTTCATGGGTCACGTCCCGGTGCCCGGCGAGGCCGGCGAACCGCCCGCGCCGATGCTCTTCGTCGCTCCGCGCGCCGAGTTCCGCCGGGCCGACGACTGGGGCGGCCAGCTGGGCCTCAAGGGCAGCGGCTCGCACAGCATCGTGATCGAGGACGGCCGGGTCCCGGACCACCTGACGCTCCCACGGACGCACATGAGCGAGGTCGTCGTCGACGGGGGCACGCCCGGCTACCGGTTGCACGGCAACCCGGAGTACGGCGGCGGCTCGCTCAGCTTCATGCTCCTGGAGGTGGCCTCGCTCGCCGTGGGCATGGCCCAGGGCGCGCTGGACGCCTACGAGGAGCTGATGCTCTCCCGCACGACGCTGTTCCCGCCCGTGGTCACCCGCGCCGAGGACCCGGACTACCAGTTCTGGTACGGCGAGGCGGCCGGCATGATCGCCACGGCCGAGGCGGCCGTGCTGCAGGCGATCGCCCAGTGGCAGGAGCTGTGCGCCCGGGGGCCGGGCGCCTTCACCCGGGAGCACGACCTGCGCCTGGCCACCATCTGCCGCGAGGTGATCCGGCTGTGCTGGCACGCCGTGGAGGGGCAGCTGTTCCCGACGGCGGGTTCGAGCGCGGTGCGGCAGGGGGAGCGGATCGAGCGGGTCTGGCGCGACCTGTCCACC
>NZ_JBIVVI010000128.1:0-11698 GCF_044757675.1 Kitasatospora sp. NPDC091257 | reverse complement strand
GGGACTACCTCACCGACGGCACCGAGTGCTTCGCCGTCCGCCACGCCCGGCCCGTCCGGGTCGTGCTGAGCGCCGACGGCGACGAGCACCGCACCCAACTCGCCGCGCCGGTGGGCGTCGAGCCGTTGGTCCCGCCATTGCTTGGGGTCCCGCCGTCGGGGCTGATGACCTCCACCGAACCCACGGCCTCGATCCGCTTGGTGGAGTCGTCGGCCGTCACCGTGAGGCAGATGTTCCGGCTCTTGGTACCCGGCTTCCACGGTGGGAGCCGGAACTCGACCCGCTCGGTCTGCCCGTTGGTCACCTGGACCTGCTGCGAGGCGGGGGTGGCGTACTCCGTACTGCCGCAGTCGGACACCTTGCTGATCACGGCCGTGAAGCCGGTCGTGGTGCTCGACGGGAAGGACAGGCTGATCCGGGCGGTGCGGTCGCTGCCCTGGACGTTCGCCGAGGGCTCGCCGGCGTTCCGGAAGCCGCCCTGGCCCCCCTCGTCCTTGGTCCGCTGGTCGTCCGGCTGCCCCGAGGCGCTGTTCTGACCGGTCTGCCCGGCCTGGGGGGCACCGGCCGAACCGGAGCCGCCACCGCCGCCGCAGGCCGCGAGGGCCGGGAGGAGCAGGGCCGCCGCCAGCCACCGGGCCGCTCGGCGGGTCCGGCCGCCTCCGAAGTGCCGGGTCCCGGGCATGCGTTCTCCCATCCGCGCAACGAGCAGGGGCCGGTCGGCCCGGTCGCACGCTAGCCGTGCGCGGACGTCCCGGCGGGCCCCCGCGCCGCCCCGGGCCGGGGCCGCCACCCGTTCGGCGCAACCCGGACCGGCCCGCCCTGGCATAGAGTCGGGCCGCAACGGACGCACCGTCAGCAGAACGGAAGGACCCGCCCCGTGAGCACGGACACCCGCCCGGTACCGGAGCTGGCCGCCGAGGTCGTCGAGCAGTGGCGGGCCGAGGAGGCCGAGCTCGTCGAGTTGCTGGCCCGGACGCGGCGCGGCGTCGGCGGCATCGCCGCGTTCCGGCTCGGCCCGACGCCGACCGTCCTGGTCACCGACCCGGCCGCCGTGCAGCACGTCCTGGGCCACCACCCGGACCGGTACGTCAAGCGCTCGCACCGCGCCCGGATGCTGGTCGGGGACGGCGTGCTGTCCGCCGCCGGCGACGCCTGGAAGCGTCAACGGCGGCTGCTGCAGTCGCAGTTCACCGGCACCGGGATGCGCCGCTACGAACACCGGATCGCCGCGGCGGCGCGCCGCACCGCCGAGCGCTGGGAGGGGTACCGGCGCACCGGGGAGACGTTCGACGTCGGCGAGGAGATGCGCGGCTTCGCCCTGGACACCGTCTGGCGGGCGCTCACCGGGCAGCCGCTGGACGACCGGACCGACGGCGAACTCCGTTCGGTGGAGCGGGTGGTGGCCGCCATGCCGACGCTGCCGACCAACGCGGCGGACGCCCGGGACGCGGTCGCCACGGACCTCGCCCGGATCGACGCGGTGGCGCACGCGGCGATCGAAGCGGCCCGCTCGGCCGACCCGACCGAGGAGCCCGGGGTACTACGGATGCTGGTCGAGGCGGGCGAGCGGCACCCCGAGTACACCGACCGGCTGATCCGGGACGAGCTGGTCACCCTGCTCGTCGCCGGCCACGAGACCACGGCCACCACGCTCACCTGGCTCTTCCTGCTGCTCGACCGCCACCCCGAGGCCCGGACGGCCGATCCGCAGGCGCTGGTGAGCGAGACGCTGCGGCTCTACCCCTCCGCCTGGCTCCTCCCCCGGCACGCCCTGGAGGACGACGTCGTCGCCGGGTACCGCATCGCCGCCGGGACGGACGTGCTGGTCTGCCCGTACCTCACCCACCGGGACCCGGCGCTGTGGCCCGACCCGGAGCGCTTCGACCCCGCCCGCTTCGCCACCGACGCCGACCGCCCCGGGCAACTCGGCGCCTACTTCCCGTTCGGCCTCGGCGCCCGCGCCTGCCTGGGCACCCGGTTCGCGCTGCGCGAGACCACGGCGCTGCTGGAACTCCTGTTGCCGATGGGGCCGTTGGTGTTCCGTTCGCGGCCGGCGGGGGCGGCGTACAGCATCACCGTACGGCCGGACGGGCCGACGCCGGCGGTGCTGGGCTGAGGCCCCCTACGGTGCGGAGCCGTCCGGCTGCTGGCGCTCCGGCAGCGGGCCGTCCGGCAGCCCGGGCAGGAAGCCGTCGGAGAGCTCCTCGCCCGCCAGGGCGGCGTCGACCCGGGCGCTGATGTGGGCCCGCCGCACCCGTCGGGCGCCGACGGGTCGGGCGGACGGCGCTCGCCTGGAGCCTGACGGCCTTCTTCGGCGTCCAGCCCCTGGTCTTCTATGCGACGCCGGCCTGGCTGCCTACCCTCCTGGTCGAGGCGGGACTGAGCCGCACCGCCGCCGGCACCGACCAGGCCGTGCTGATCCTCGGCCTCGCCGTCGGCGGGTTCCTCGCCCCGACCCTGGCCGCCGCCCGGACCGACCAACGGCCGCACATCCTGGGCGTGGCGGCCGTCTGCGTCCTCGGTCTGCTCGGCCTGGTGCTCGCCCCGGCCGGCGGGGCCCCGCTCTGGGCCGCTGTCCTCGGCATCGGCATGGGCGGCGGACAGGCGCTCGCCGCCGTCCTGTTCGCCCGTCGGGGCACCGACCCGGAACACGTCGCCGCGCTCTCCACCATGGCCCAGACCTGGGGTTACCTGCTCGCCGCCACCGGCCCCGCGCTCGCGTCGGCGCTGCGCACCGCGAGCGGCACCTGGACGGCACCGTTGCTCGCGATGGCCGGCCTGCTGGTAGCCGGCTGCGTCCTCGGCCTGCGGGCGGGGCGGGCTGTCACAAACCCGCGCCGGGATCCGTCGGACAGGTGACCGCACGGTCCACCCACCCGCTCGGAAGAAGAGGAACGCCACCATGAACGCCCGACCGATCACCGCCGAGGTCCCGCTGCGCCCGCGCATGGCCCAGGACCCGGTGGAGCTCGTCCCCGAGATCGCGGAGGTCTCGGCCGCACTGTTCAAGGCCACCGGCAACGGGTCCGTCCCCCGGAGCACCATCAGCCTGGTCCAGCTGCGGGCCGGCCAGATCGCCGGCAGCACCTACCTGACCGTCCTGCACACCGGTTTCCTCCACGCGGCCGGCGAGTCCGAGGAGCGGATCGCCTCGGTCGCCGGCTGGCCGGACTCGCCCTGGTTCACCGCCCCCGAGCGCGCGGCGCTCGCCCTGGTCGAAGCCGTCCTCCGGCCCAGCCCGCACGGCGAGCGGGTGTCGGACGCGCTGTACGCCGAGGTCGCCGGGCACTACGACGACAAGGCGCTGACCACGCTCATGCTCGCCATCGGCCAGGTCAACTTCTTCACCGCCATCGCCCTGGTCGCCAAGCCCGTCCCCGGCCGCTCCTTCACCGACCCCTGGGCCTGACCGGCCCCGCACCCCTGCGGCCCGCCCGGCCGGTCACCGGGCGGGCCGTTCCGGTCGACCGATCACCCGTCCCGGCATAGGCTGATCCGCGCCCGAACGGACTTTCGTCCAATCGTCACGGACTTCCGTCGGGCCGGCGGGCCGACATGCCGGAGGGGGCGTGCCCGCAGCACACGAAGGATCACAGGGGGACAGCGCCATGTCAGGGGAGCGGAAGAACGACCAGCACGACGAGGACGACCGAGATGACCAGTACGACGAGGACGACGGGCGCAGCGGGCACGACGGGCTCCAGCCGCAGGACGGCTACGGCACCCACCGGGAGTACGACGAACTCGCCGACGACGACGTCCGGTACGAGCCGTTCGACGAGGACGAGGCGGAGGACGACGGCGGGGCCCCGCGCGGATCGGCCGCGCGCCGGGTCGTGATGGTGGCGGCCGGCGGGGTGTTCGCCGCTCTGCTGGCGGTCGGCGGCTACGGCGCCTACAACGTGCTGAACGCCGTGACGGACAACGGCCCGTCCGGCGGCCACCAGGGCTCCGGCACCGTGTCGAAGGCCCCGCAGGACCCGCCGACCGCCGAGCAGGCCGAGGCGGCGGCCAAGGAGTTCCTGGCCGCCTGGAGCCGCGGCGACATCGCGGCCGCCGCCGGTCTGACCGACCGGCCGGAGACCGCCCGCGCCGCGCTGACCACGTTCCAGGAGCAGGTGGGCCCCCGCTCGCTCGCCCTGACCGGGACGGGCCGCGCCCAGGCCGACTCGCCGAGCGAACCGGCCCTGGGCTTCCGGGTGAAGGCGGAGTTCGAGGGCACCCCGGACGCCTGGGAGTACGACGGCGTGCTGAGCGTCGTCCGCTCCCAGGACGGCCGGCCCGTGGTGCGCTGGAAGCCGTCCGTGATCCACCCGCAGCTCGCCCAGGGCGGGACCATCGCGGTGAAGGCACTGCCCAACGCCGTCTCCAAGCCCACCGACCGCAAGGGCCGGCCGCTCGACACCTTCCCGTCGCTGCGCGCCGTCCTCCCCCGGATCGCCCCGCCGGACGGCGCCGCCACCGTCACCGGCCGGGCCGTGGTGCTCTCGGGCCCGGGCGGCGGCGGCAGCGAGCCGGAGCAGCTGTTCGTGCTGACCCCGCCGAGCGCCCCGCAGGTCAGGCTCACGCTGGACGCCGACCTGCAGCAGGTGGCCGAGGAGGCGGTCAAGCAGCAGTCGGCGAACGGCAATCCGGCCTCGCTGGTGGCCGTCCAGCCGAGCACCGGGAACATCCTGGCGATGGCGTACGCCCCGCAGGGCGGCTTCAACCGCGCGATCGCGGGCGGCCAGGCGCCCGGCTCGACGATGAAGGTGATCACCGCGGCCGCCCTGCTGGAGGCCGGAGTCGGCCCGGACACCGTGGTGCCGTGCAAGGCCACCACCTACTCCCCGCGCGCCTGGCACAACGACGAGCCCGGCGACTTCCCGTCCTACACGCTCGCCGACGACTTCTCCCACTCCTGCAACACCGGCTTCATCGACAAGGGACTGGAGAAGCTCCAGCCCGGCACCCTGGGCACGGTGGCCCGCGACCAGTTCGGCCTCGGGCTGGAGTGGCACATCGGCGTCCCGAGCCGGGACGCGACCGTCCCGGCGCCCGGCAACAAGGACGAGGCCGCGGCCTCGTACATCGGCCAGGGCCGGATCCAGGCCAACTCGCTGGCGATGGCCTCGGTCGCCGCCACCGTGCAGAGCGGGACGTTCCGCCAGCCCGTGCTGCGCGAGGACGCCAAGCGGGCGACGGCACCCGGCAAGCTCCCGGCCGACGTCGCCCGGGACCTGCGCGCCATGATGGCGAAGACCGCCACCCAGGGCACCGCCCGCACCCCGATGGCCGGCCTGTCCGGCCAGATCGGCGCCAAGACCGGCACCGTCGAGGCCGGCGGCCAGGCCAACAACAGCTGGTTCATCGCCTACCGCGGCGACCTCGCCGTCGCCGCCGAGGTCGAGGGCGGCGGGCACGGCTTCAGCGCGGCGGGCGTGGCCGCGGCCCAGGTACTGAAGGCGGGCGGCAAGGGCTGAGCCGGCCGCCCACGGCCGCCGGCCGGGCCGGGACGGCCGGCGCGCACCGCCCGCGTGCGCTCCGGTGCACGTGCGCGGCGGTGGATTGGAGCAACTGCTGTGGAGCGGAGCGGCGTTCAGGCGGTGCCTTCGCCGTGGATCAGGCGGAGGTCCGGCACGCCGGGGAACGGAGGAGTGTGCTCCGCCTCCCGTTCGGCGATCAGGTCGGCCAGCATCCGGGCGCCCATCGCGCGGAACCCGGCCTTGCGCTCCTCGTCGGCCTCCTCCTCGCCCGGGTAGAGGATGGCGTGGACGGCCCCGTGCTCGTCGTCCCAGGTGTAGCTGCGGTACGGCGGCGGGCCGGGCTCGCCCGCCCCTTCGGCTTCGCCCGTCCCTCCGGTCTCGCACGTCGTTCCGGTCTCGTCCGTCATGGGAACCTCCGGTGGTCGTCCTCGGGTGGTCTTCCGGTATGGGCAACGATTCGGGAGCAAAAAGGGCCCGGCCCCGCCGGCGGCCGTCCGCCGTGCGACGGGACGCGGCGGGCACTCGCGGGCACTCGCGGGCACGCACGGCCGCCGGTGAATCCGGACGGCTTCCGCTGGGCCAACTTCCGTATGCCGACCGTCCACTTAACGGCACGTCAGCGCTTGATAGCGTCGACCGGGACGCCGCGTCACCACGGCGCCGCACCTCCCACGAAACGAGAGAGCGCCACATGGCCCCCAGGACGATCCGCCGAGCCGTCATCCCCGCCGCCGGCCTCGGCTCCCGCCTCCTGCCGCTGACCAAGGCCACGCCGAAGGAGATGCTGCCCGTCGGCGACAAGCCGGTCATCGAGCACACCGTGCGCGAGCTGATCGAGAGCGGCATCACCGACATCACCATCGTCGTGAACGGCGACAAGGGCCTGATCCAGGAGCACTTCCGCCCCAACCCCGTCCTGGTCGAGCAGTTGCGCCGGGACGGCAAGGCGGCCTTCGCGGCGGCGGTCGAGGAGGTCGGCGAGCTGGCCCGCAAGGGCCACATCAGCTACCTCTACCAGCACGGCCCGTACGGCAACGGCACCCCGGTGCTCAACGCCGCCCGCCACTTCGGCGACGAGCCCTGCCTGGTGCTCTGGCCCGACGACGTCTTCGTGGCCGAGGTCCCCCGCGCGCAGCAGCTGATCCGGGCGTACGAGCAGACCAACGCGCCGGTGCTCGCGCTGATGCCGATGGCTCCCGAGGACTCCTACCGCTACGGCGTGCCGGTGGTGAAGGAGGACCTCGGCGGCGGCTCGCTGCGGATCACCGGTCTGGTCGAGAAGCCGAAGCCGGCCGACGCGCCGTCCTCGTACGCGGCGATCGGCGGCTACGTCATCACCCCCGGCATCGTCGACGAGCTGCGCGAACTGACGCTCCGCTGGCACGAGAAGCCCGAGGACGAGGTCTACCTGACCGACGCCATCAATGCCTACGCGGCGCGGCGCGCGGTCTACGGGCAGGTCATCGCCGGCACCTGGTACGACACCGGCAACCCCGCCGCCTACCTGCGCGCCCAGTTCGCCGCGGCGCTCGCCAACCCCGAGTACGGCCCCGATCTGCGCCGGCTCGCCGCGGAGCTCTCCCCGGCCGTCGCCGGCTAGGCGGTACGGCCCGTGCCCGGCGGGGCGCCGCCCACCGGCCGGTGGGCGGCGCCCCGCCGGCCGGCGGTCCGGCAGGTCAGTAGTCCGGCAGGTCGAAGTCGAGGGCGGCCCGGAAGGCCGCTTCCAGCTTCGGGTCGGACTGCCCGAGGTTCGTGACGGTCTCGGACCGGGCCTTCCGGTCCCCGGTCACGTCGAGGATCGCCTGGTTGGCGGCCACGTGGTCGCGCAGCCGCCGCTCGTAGGCGGGGTAGGCCGCACGGTGGTCGCCGTCGGCCGCGCGCAGTTCGCCCGCCAGGACGTAGGCGGCGGTCAGCGCCACGCTGGTGCCCTGGCCGGTGGCCGGGGAGCAGCAGTAGCCGGCGTCGCCGAGCAGGACGACGCGGTCGTTGGACCAGCGGTCCATCCGGATCTGGGCGACGACGTCGTAGTGGAAGGCGTCGGACTCCCGCATCGCCTCCAGGAAGCGCGGCAGCTCCCAGCGCGCGTGGGCGGAGCGCTCGGCCACCAACTGCCGCTGGCGGGCCGGGTCGCGCGGGAGCATGTCGTCGATCGGCTCGTCGCTGTGGAAGCCGACGAAGACGCGCAGTTCGCTGTTGCCGCGGACGGTCATCGCCATGCAGAACCAGTTCGGGTCGTCGCCGTCCCGGTGGGCGATCTCCCAGCGGTCGAGACCGAGGTGGTTGGGCGCGCTCCAGCCGGCGACGTAGGTGTTGATGGGGTGGAGGTAGTCCGCCTCGGGGCCGAAGACGAGGCGCCGGGTGTTCGAGTGCAGGCCGTCGGCGCCGACGACCAGGTCGAAGGAGCGCTCGGTGCCGCCGCGGAACCGGACGTCGACGCCTTCCGGGTGCTGCGCCAGGGTGGCGATCGAGTCGTCGAAGCGGTACTCGACGCCGGGCCCGGCGGTCCCGGCGGTCCCGGCGGTCCCGGCGGTCCCGGCGGTCCCGTCACCCGCGGCGCCACCGTCCGCTCCGGCGATCAGCTCGGCGAGTTCGTCGCGCAGGATCTCCACGTCCGGGCCGCCGATCGGCCCGCCGCTGGCCGTCCACTCGGTGGTGCTGCGCAGCTCGCGGCCGTCCGCGTCGACCACGGACATCCCGCGCAGCCCGGTCCGGCGGGCCCGGACCTCCTCCAGCAGCCCCATCCGCTCGACCACGGTCAGGGCGGTGCCGCGGATGTCCACCGCCTGCCCGCCGCCGCGCAGCGAGGGGGCCCGCTCCACGACCGTGACGCGGAAGCCGTAGCGGTTCAGCCAGTGGGCGAGCGCGGTGCCGGCGATCCCGGCGCCGGAGACCAGGACCGAGGTGGGGCGGGTGCCGGAGTGCGGCCGGATGCTGTTGGACATGGTGACCTCCCGTGGGTTGCTCCGTTTCAACACCAGCGTGGGCCGGGGCACTTGCACCGCGCGGACAGGACGCGGACACGGCGCTGTCACCGCTGACAGGACACCGGCGGCGCGCTGACAGGACGGCGCCCGCTCAAACCTCGGCGGGGCGCCGTGACCGATCGGTGGACGGTGTGTCATGAATCTGCAACAGCGCCCCCACCAGGCGCGATACGAATTGCCCGGGCACCGGACGGCCCGTATGGTGCTCGGACGCCGTCGCGCGGACGGCTCGGGGGACGCACGAGGGGTGAACCATGGCGCAGGGGTCGGGGTACGCGATCCAGGCCGGCGGGGCCGAGGGCCAGGCGAAGGCGCTGGACAAGGCGTCCGGGGACGAGGGCACGATCGGGACGGCGATCAGCGATCCGGTGTGCTACACCGCTGACGTGTTCGGGGGCGAGGACGTCGATCCGGCGTACCAGAACTTCAGCAGCTCCTGGCAGGCGCAGAGCGCGACGATCAAGAGCGCGCTGAGCGAGCTGGCGGGCAAGGTCCGCGGTTCCTCGGCCGGCTACCAGTCGGCCGACGGCGCCGTGGTGAAGGACCTCGTGGCGGCCTCGGGCAGCGGCGGGTACCGGCCCTTCGGCTGAGTCCGGCACACGGGCCGCGGCTGTACGCGCGGCCGAACGCGCGGCTGTACGCGTGTCCGAACGCGCGGCTGTACGCGTGTCCGAACGCGCGGCTTTACGCGCGGCCTGGCGGCCGACGAGGAGCCGACGGGCAGCGGCAGGAACCACACCACGGGCAACGGGAACGGGGCGAACGAGCCGCCATGGCAGGCGAATCCACCACGCAGCGCTGCAAGGCGCTGAGCGACCGGTTGAAGGACGTCCGCGAGGCGGACAGCAAGAACGGGCTGATCTCCGCGATCAAGGGGGCCCTCGCGGTCCACGCGCCGGTCGGGGACCCGGGCACCATCGAGGCCACCGGCAACCGCTACAAGAACGCGGCCGCCGACTCGAACCAGCTGCACCAGGACGTCCTGGCGGTCGCCACCGCCGGGCTGCCGGACGTCTGGACCGGTTCCACGGGGGCGAAGGCCGCCGAGGTGGTGGCCGCCGCGGCCCGCGCCGTCGACGAGCAGACCAGCGCGCTCCACAACGGCGGGATAGCCCTGCTCCACCTCGCGGACGCGCTGCGCAACGCCCAGGGCCAGGACGGCGCCGCGCGGTCCGCGCTCCAGCAGGTGCTGGGCTCGCTGGGCGGTGAGGACGGCTGGTTCGACGACTGGTTCGAGGGCGACGACGAGGAGGCGGCGCGCAAGAAGGCGCAGCAGGCCGCCGTGCCCCAGGTCGACGCGATGCTGAGCGCCGCCAAGCGCGCCGACGAGGCGGCCCGTGCGGCGGCCCGCGACCTGAACAAGCTGGCCTCCGAGGCCCGCGCGGGCAAGATGAAGACCGGTGCGGTCACCGCCGCCGACAAGCTCGTGCTGGCCGAGACCTCCGGTCCGGACGGTCCGACCGAGCTGAACGAGCTGTTGACCGCCAACGACATGAAGCGGTCCGGCGAGTACCTGGACAAGATGAACGAGAAGGACCGGGCGGACTTCGAGAAGCTGCTCGCCGACTCCAAGTCCCCGCAGGAGCGCGCCTATCTGATGAAGGCGCTGGCGGCCGGTCACAACCTGGACGAGATCCGCGCGTTCCAGGGCAAGATCCACGGCAAGGACCCGGAGTGGCTCCGGACGCACCTGACGCCCGTCCACACCGAGGACGACGACACCACCAGCGGCGGGACCAACGGCGACGGTTCCAACAAGAACACGGACGAGGTCACCTTCGACGGCGCCCGCTGGCAGCAGGCAAACACCGAGGGCACCTGCGTCGCCTCCTCCACCGTCACCGCCCGGGCGATGGTCGACCCGCTCTACGCGCTGGACCTGACCGGCGGGCCGACCGGCCAGGAGGACGACCCGGCGGCGTTCCAGCAGCGGCTGCTGGCCGAACAGCACCGGGTGCACCAGGAGGGCGACGGCGGCGACAACTGGGACGGCATGGGGGCGGACGGCAAGGAGAAGGTGCTGGAGAAGGAGGTCAGCCCGCACACCGGCGCCGACTTCGACTACAAGAAGATGCCGAATCCCGACGACCGGCGCGAGCTCCTGCCGGACATCGAGAAGGCGGTCGCCGACGGCAAGCCGGTGCCGGTCGGGGTGGAGGGCTACGACAAGGACGGCAAGCGGTCGGGCCACGCCATGATGATCGTCGGCCAGGAGGGCAACATGCTGCAGATCTACAACCCGTGGGGCACCACCACCTGGGTCAGCGAGGACGACTTCGTCAACGGCCACATGGGCGGCGCCTCAGACAACCGGCTGCCCACCGCCTACGCCGTCCACCTGCCGAAGTGACCGGGACGGTACGGGTGTTCACGAGGATGCCGGTCCGGGCGGTGGCGCTGGCGGCCGTCCTGGCGGCCGGGCTGACGGCCGGGCTGACGGCCTGCGGGCAGGACACGAAGGCCGCGCGGAACGGGCCGGAGCGCGGGCGGGTGCTCGGCGCGGAGGAGCGCTCGGTCGACCTCGCCGTCGGCGAGCGCTTCACGGTCGCCGTCCCGGACAACACCTCGGCCGGCGACCGCTGGAGCGTCGTGGACCCGAGGCCGGACGCAGCCGTCGCCGCCCTGGCCGACGAGCGGCTCGACCTCCCGGGGAAGTCGAAGACCTCGGACGGCGTCGGCGGCACCCGCTTCTACACTTTCGAGGCCAAGGGCCGCGGGACCACCGCCGTCACCCTCCTCAACTGCTTCCGCAGCTACTGCAACCTTCCCGCCCCCAGCGACGAGAACAGGAAACTGGTCGTGCGCAACACCTACACGGTGACGGTCCGATGAGCTCCGACGACCGCTTCCGCCCCAGGACGGACGACGAGCTGCGGCAGCTCGACGTGTCCGCCATGCTCCGCTACGGCCTGGCTTTCGCCGGCCCGCACCGGGCCGCGCTGTTCGGCGAGGGCGCCATCGCGGCCGCGCTGGCCGCCGACCGGCTGGGGGTGCTCCCCCGGTCGCTCGCCTTCCTCGCCGAGGTGGTGCGCAGCGGCGGCGCCCGCTTCGCCGCCGACCTCCCCGAGCCGCTCCCCGGGACGGAACCGGCCCGGCTCGCCCGCGAATGGCTGGGTTCGGCGGCCACCACCGTCACCACCGTCGACGGCGACCAGTTGCTCGCCCGCTGGCTGGAGGCCGTCGCGGAGATCCTGGGACTGCGCCGGGACGTCCGCGGTGGAGCGGGGGGCTGAGGGGCGGCCCGGCCCG
>NZ_JBIVVI010000127.1:0-11745 GCF_044757675.1 Kitasatospora sp. NPDC091257 | reverse complement strand
CTCGGTGGTGCCGACCGCGCCGAGGTTCACCCGCTTGCCGCGCGGCAGCTCCTCGTGGACGGCCTCCATCCCCCAGTGGAACCCCTTGCCCGGGGCGTCGGTCGCCCGGGCCAGCGCGGCCCCGATCATCACCGCGTCCGCGCCGCAGGCGACCGCCTTCGGGATGTCCCCGCTGTAGCCGACGCCCCCGTCCGCGATCACGTGCACGTAGCGCCCGCCGGACTCGTCCATGTAGTCGCGACGGGCGGCCGCCACGTCGGCCACGGCGGTCGCCATCGGCACCTGGATGCCCAGGACGTTCCGGGTGGTGTGGGCGGCGCCCCCGCCGAACCCGACCAGGACGCCGGCGGCGCCGGTGCGCATCAGGTGCAGCGCGGCGGTGTAGGTGGCGCAGCCGCCGACGATCACCGGGACGTCCAGCTCGTAGATGAACTGCTTGAGGTTGAGCGGCTCGGCGGCGCTGGAGACGTGTTCGGCCGAGACGGTGGTGCCGCGGATGACGAAGACGTCGACGCCGGCGTCGACCACGGCCTTGGAGAACTCGGCGGTGCGCTGCGGCGAGAGCGCGGCGGCGGTGACCACACCGGAGTCGCGGACCTCCTGGATCCGCTGCTTGATCAGCTCGGCGCGGATCGGCGCCGCGTAGATCTCCTGGAGGCGGCGGGTCGCGGTGGACTCGTCGGTGATCGCGGCGATCTCGTCCAGCAGCGGCTGCGGGTCCTCGTAGCGGGTCCACAGGCCTTCGAGGTTCAGCACGCCCAGACCGCCGAGGCGGCCGATCTGGATGGCCTGCTGCGGCGAGACCACGCTGTCCATCGGGGCGGCCAGGAACGGCAGCTCGAAGCGGTACGCGTCGATCTGCCAGGCGATCGAGACCTCCTTCGGGTCCCGGGTACGGCGGCTGGGGACGACGGCGATGTCGTCGAAGGCGTACGCCCGTCGGCCGCGCTTGCCTCGCCCGATCTCGATCTCAGTCACTTCGAGCCCTTCTGCTTTGTTGCTCATGCCCGCGCCGGGTCACCCCGGCCGCACCCCAGTATCCCGTACTGCCGCTGGTCCCGCCCCGACGGCCCACGGCCCGGACACGCCCCGGACGCCTCCGGCCGCGCCCGGAGCCGCGCCCCCGGGCCGCACCCCCGACGCACACCGACCGCACCCCGGGCAGCCCGAAGGGCCCGTCGCCGCGGTGCGGCAGCGGGCCCTTCGGGGGTTCAGCGGGTCAGCGGGCCGAGTAGTTCGGCGCCTCGACGGTCATCTGGATGTCGTGCGGGTGGCTCTCCTTGAGGCCCGCCGAGGTGATCCGGACGAACCGGCCCTTGCTCTCCATCTCGGCGACGGTGGCGGCGCCGACGTAGCCCATGGTCTGGCGCAGACCGCCGACGAGCTGGTGCAGCACGGCCGACAGCGGGCCGCGGTAGGGCACCTGGCCCTCGATGCCCTCGGGGACGAGCTTGTCGTCCGAGGCCACCTCGGCCTGGAAGTAGCGGTCCTTGGAGTACGAGCGGCCCTGGCCGCGGGACTGCATGGCGCCGAGCGAGCCCATGCCGCGGTAGGACTTGAACTGCTTGCCGTTGATGAACATCAGCTCGCCCGGGGACTCCTCGCAGCCGGCCAGCAGCGAGCCGAGCATCACGGTGTCGGCACCGGCGGCGAGCGCCTTGCCGATGTCGCCCGAGTACTGCAGGCCGCCGTCGCCGATGACCGGCACGCCGGCCGCCAGGCAGGCCTGGGCGGCCTCGTAGATGGCGGTGACCTGCGGGACGCCGATGCCGGCGACCACGCGGGTGGTGCAGATGGAGCCGGGGCCGACGCCGACCTTGACGCCGTCCACGCCGGCGTCGATCAGCGCCTGGGCGCCGTCCCGGGTGGCCACGTTGCCGCCGACCACGTCGATCCTGACGGCCGACTTGATCTTCGCGATCCAGGCCAGCGCGTTGTGGCTGTGGCCGTGCGAGGTGTCCACCACCAGGAAGTCCGCACCGGCCTCGACCAGGGCCTGGGCCCGGTCGAACGCCTCGGCGCTGGCACCGACGGCGGCGCCGACCAGCAGCCGGCCCTCGGCGTCCTTGGCCGCGTTCGGGTACTGCTCGGCCTTGACGAAGTCCTTGACGGTGATCAGGCCCTTGATCCGGCCCTCGTCGTCGACCAGCGGCAGCTTCTCGATCTTGTGGCGGCGCAGCAGGGCCATCGCGTCCACCCCGGAGATGCCGACCTTGCCGGTGATCAGCGGCATCGGGGTCATGATCTCGCGGACCTGGCGGCTGCGGTCCGACTCGAAGGCCATGTCGCGGTTGGTGACGATGCCGAGCAGCTTGCCGGCCTCGTCGGCGATCGGCACGCCGGAGATGCGGAACTTGGCGCACAGCGCGTCGGCCTCGGCCAGGGTGGTCTCCGGGCCGACCGTGATCGGGTCGGTGACCATGCCGGACTCGGAGCGCTTGACCAGGTCGACCTGGTTGGCCTGGTCCTCGACCGACAGGTTGCGGTGCAGCACGCCGACGCCGCCCTGGCGGGCCATGGCGATGGCCATGCGCGACTCGGTCACCTTGTCCATCGCCGCGGACAGCAGCGGGATGTTGACGCGCACGTTCCGGGAGACCCGCGAGGAGGTGTCCACCTGGTTCGGCAGCACCTCGGAGGCCCCGGGCAGCAGCAGCACGTCGTCGTACGTGAGCCCGAGCATCGCGAACTTCTCGGGTACGCCTGCGGCGTTGTAAGACATTTGGGGGGTACCTTCCGTGGCCGGCCTTATCCGCTCACGCCCGAGGGTGGGGGCGCATTCATCGCTCACTCGCGCAGACCGCCGAAGCCGGATGCAATGGGAGGATCCTCCAAGGGGACCCAGAGCGCACCCGTCAAACTTTGGCAACCCGCCCAGGCGCCGATACCCCATGGTACTGGCACCGCGAATGTGTCCTCGTGTGCCCTTGACAACAACCCGGCCCCGTGGCTCATTCCGCCCGGAAACGGTGGAAAGAGTGCGGATCGGGACGGGCCGCCGGATCGGGGGACCCGATCAGGAGGACTCCTCCGCGAGGGCCCGCAGCCGGCTGAGCGCCCGGTGCTGGGCGACCCGGACGGCGCCGGGCGACATCCCGAGCACCTCGCCGGTCTCCTCCGCCGACAGCCCGGCGGCCACCCGCAGCAGCACCAGCTCGCGCTGACGGGCCGGCAGGTTGGAGAGGAGTTCCTTCGCCCAGGCGGCGTCGCTGCTCAGCAGCGCCTGCTCCTCGGGGCCGAGCGCCTCGTCCGGCACCTCGGGCAGGTCGTCCTGCGGCACGACGGTCGAGCCGGGTCCGCGCATCGCGGCCCGCTGGAGGTCGGCGATCTTGTGCGCGGCGATCCCGTACACGAAGGCCTCGAACGGACGCCCCTGGTCCTTGTACCGGGGCAGCGCGCAGAGCACGGCCACGCAGACCTCCTGCGCGACGTCGTCCACGTGGTGCCGGGCCCCGCCGGGCAGCCGGACCAGCCGGGCGCGGCAGTACCGCAGCGCCAGCGGGTGGACGTAGGCGAGCAGCGCGTCGATCGCCGGGCCCTCGCCGCGGACCGCGGCCGCGACCAGTTCGCCCATCAGCGGCGAGCCGCCCGTGCCGAGCACCGGCGGGCGGTCCGGGCCGGTCAGGCCGACGGGACCGTCGGGGTCGGCGTACGACGGATCACGGCCCGGACCGGAGGGCTCGGCCTCCGCCGGGTCCGCCTGGCCGGCCGTACCGGCGACGTCGTCGCGCATCGGTCCATGGTGCCTGGTCGAGCGGGAAAACGCGGCACCGCGTCCGGAGTTGTGCACCGGAACGTTATGCGCTGCGGCACCGTAGGGCGTGCCCCGCACCACCGGCCCCTCCTGCACCGTGCCGCCTCCCGCCCCGCCGCGATCGGTGGTGGTCCCGTCCGTCGCGCCGTCCGCCGAGTGTCCTGCGGCCGTGTGGTTCGCCGCAGTGCCTGTCCGCTGGTCCCCGAGGTGCTCCACTCCTCCATGGTGCAACCTCGGGACCGTAACGTCACACGCCTGTGCGGCACCCGCTCCGGGAACCGCCGGCGGCACGCCGCACCCGGCGGCGCCGCCGGTGGTCAGCGGACCAGGCCCCAGCGGAAACCCAGCGCCACCGCGTGCGCCCGGTCGGAGGCCCCGAGCTTCTTGAACAGCCGTCGGGCGTGGGTCTTGACGGTGTCCTCGGAGAGGAACAGTTCACGGCCGATCTCGGCATTGCTGCGGCCGTGGCTCATGCCCTCCAGCACCTGGATCTCACGCGCCGTCAGCGTCGGTGCCGCGCCCATGTCGGGGCTGCGCAGCCGGCGCGGGGCGAGCCGCCAGGTCGGGTCGGCGAGGGCCTGGGTGACGGTGGCCCGCAGCTCGGCGCGCGAGGCGTCCTTGTGCAGGTACCCGCGGGCGCCGGCGGCCACCGCGAGCGCGACGCCGTCGAGGTCCTCGGCGACGGTGAGCATGATGATCCGCGCGCCGGGGTCGGCGGACAGCAGCCGCCGGACCGTCTCGACCCCGCCGAGGCCGGGCATCCGGACGTCCATCAGAACGAGATCGGAGCGGTCGGCCACCCAGCGGCGGAGGACCTCCTCCCCGTTCGTCGCGGTGGTGACCCGGTCCACACCGGGTACGGTCGCGACCGCGCGGCGAAGCGCCTCGCGGGCGAGCGGGGAATCGTCGCAAACGAGAACGGAAGTCATGACCGTCGTCCTCCGCAGCTGATCCGCGTCACGTTGAGCCTCCTGGCTGGTACGAACCTCTCCGACACGGCCGATCGGCGACAGACTCCGTCCTGATCGCCCCAACCTGCCCGCGATCGTTCCCGACGTCCGGCGCCCGCTAACCGCCTCCGCACTTCCAACGACCGTCACTCGAATGAGTTACGGCCTTCGGGGCCATCTCCACCACTGTACGTGGCCAACCCATTACCGATCAGCCGCATCGCGGTGCACACGCCGCACTTTTGCGCAGCTCGCGCGCGGTGGGCGTACGACCCGCACACCGATTCGGCACGTCGCGCGCCCGTCGGCCACCCGATTGCCACGCCCGCGCCCGGCGGAGCCCTTGCCCACTATGCCCGTTTTTATAGCTTTCGTATGGTCATTGACTGTTGTGCCAGTGTGTGGGTGACTTGTCCATGGAGTTGCCTTAAGTCATATTTCCAGGTGTCCACACCAGTGCATCGAAGCCCCGCCGCACCGCTCGGCAGCAGCCCCGCCGAACGCCCGGCCGACGGCCGACAGCCTCTGAAGGGAATGAGCCATGGCAGATTTCTCCCGCCTCCCCGGTCCCAACGCGGACCTCTGGGACTGGCAGCTCTCCGCAGCCTGCCGTGGCGTGGACAGCTCGCTCTTCTTCCACCCCGAGGGCGAGCGCGGGGCCGCGCGCAGTTCGCGCGAGGCCAGCGCCAAGGAGGTCTGCATGCGCTGCCCGGTGATCGCCGAGTGCGCGGCGCACGCGCTGGCGGTCCGTGAGCCGTACGGCGTCTGGGGCGGGATGACCGAGGACGAGCGCGAGGAGATGCTGGGGCGCTCGCGGCACCGACTGATCGAGGTCCCGCTGGCCCCGCCGGCGGTCGCCCAGCGCTAGACCCGACTCCGTGAGCGCCGTGAAGAAACGTTCCTTCGCGGCGCTTCAGCCTTCTGGCTCACCCTACGTACCGGACCCCCGCGGTCCCGTCACCCACCGTCAGCGATCGGCGGCCGCCCCCGCCAGCCGCTCCAGCATCAGCGCCACGGCCGGCACCTCCGCCAGGTCCGGCAGGGTCAGCGCGACCACCTGGCGCACCGCGGGCGCCCCGGAGGCCGTGTGCACCGGCACCGTCGACACGCCGTCAGGACGCACCGACCGGAGCGCCAGCCGGGGCAGCACCGCCACCCCCAGCCCGGCCGCCACCAGGCCGACCACCGCCGGGTAGTCGTCCGTCGCGAAGTCGATCCGCGGCTCGAAGCCCGCCCCGGCGCACAGCTCCACCAGGTGCCCCCGGCACTGCGGGCAGCCGGCGATCCACTGCTCCCCCGCCAGCTCGGCCAGCCCGACCGCGCCGCCCCGCCCCGCCAGCCCGTGGCCGGCGGGCAGCAGGCCCACCAGCGGGTCGTCCAGCAGCGGGGTGACCACCAGATCGGACCAGTCGGACCCCGCGGTCAGCTGCTGCGCCTCCAGATTGGCCTCGGCCCGGGCCTCGCGCGGCGTGCCGTGGGCCGGCGCCGGGAGCGCGACGGCGCCGTCGGACTGCGGGTAGCGGAAGGCCAGCGCGATCTCGCACTCGCCGCCGCGCAGCATCGCCAGCGACTCCGGCGGCTCCGCCTCGACCAGCGACACGCGCACCCCCGGATGGCCGTCCCGCAGGCGGGCGACCGCGGGCGGCACCAGGGTGGAGCTCGCGGTCGGGAAGGAGACCAGCCGCACCCGCCCGGCCCGCAGCCCGGCGATCGCGGCCACCTCCTCCTCGGCGGCCGAGAGCCCGGCCAGGATTCCGGTGGCATGCTTGAGCAGGACCCGGCCGGCCTCGCTGAGCTGCATCCCGCGGCCCGAGCGGACCACCAGCGGGGTGTCCACCGACTTCTCCAGCGCCTTCATCTGCTGGCTGATGGCGGGCTGCGTACACCCCAGCTCGCGGGCGGCGGCGGAGAAGGAGCCGGTGCGGGCGACGGCACGCAGGACGCGCAGATGGCGGGCCTCGATCATGCCTCAGTTATAAGGCAATCTTTGCATTCTGCAAAATTCTACTGATAGTTGAACGGTGAAGGTGAACGCCGGAGGCCCGGCCCGCCACCCCTCGCGGGGCGCGGACCGGGCCTCCGGTCAGGCGTCGGAGCCTCAGTGCGAGTGGCCGTGGCCGTGGCCGTGACCGTTGTCGGCCTCCTCCTCCTTCTTCTCCACCACGAGGGTCTCGGTGGTGAGAAGCAGGGAGGCGATCGAGGCGGCGTTCTCCAGGGCGGAGCGGGTGACCTTGACCGGGTCGATGACGCCGGCCTTCACCAGGTCGCCGTACTCGCCGGTGGCGGCGTTGTAGCCCTGGCCGGCCTCCAGCTCGGAGACCTTGGAGGTGATGACGTAGCCCTCCAGGCCGGCGTTCTGGGCGATCCAGCGCAGCGGCTCGTGCAGCGCCTTGCGGACGACCGCGACACCGGTCGCCTCGTCGCCCGACAGGCCCAGGCCACCGTCCAGCACCTTGGCGGCGTGGACCAGGGAGGCGCCACCGCCGGCGACGATGCCCTCCTCGACCGCGGCACGGGTCGCCGAGATGGCGTCCTCCAGGCGGTGCTTGCGCTCCTTCAGCTCCACCTCGGTGGCGGCGCCGACCTTGATGACGCAGACGCCGCCGGCCAGCTTGGCCAGGCGCTCCTGCAGCTTCTCGCGGTCCCAGTCGGAGTCGGTCGCGGCGATCTCGCCCTTGATCTGGGCGACGCGGCCGGCCACGGCCTCGGAGTCACCGGCGCCGTCGACGACGGTGGTCTCGTCCTTGGTGATGGTCACGCGGCGGGCGGTGCCCAGCACGTCCAGGCCGACCTGGTCGAGCTTGAGGCCGACCTCCTCGGAGATGACCGTGCCGCCGGTCAGGACGGCCAGGTCGCCGAGGATCGCCTTGCGGCGGTCGCCGAAGCCCGGGGCCTTGACGGCGACGGCGTTGAAGGTGCCGCGGATCTTGTTGACCACCAGGGTCGACAGCGCCTCGCCGTCGACGTCCTCGGCGATGATCAGCAGCGGCTTGGAGGCACCGCCCTGGAGGATCTTCTCCAGCAGCGGCAGCAGCTCCTGGATGGAGGAGATCTTGCCCTGGTTGATCAGGATGTACGGGTCCTCCAGGACCGCCTCCTGCCGCTCCGCGTCGGTGACGAAATACGGCGACAGGTAGCCCTTGTCGAACTGCATGCCCTCGGTGAAGTCCAGCTCCACGCCGAAGGTGTTCGACTCCTCGACGGTGATGACACCGTCCTTGCCGACCTTGTCGATCGCCTCGGCGATCAGCTCGCCGACCTGGGTGTCCTGGGCGGAGAGGGACGCGACGGCGGCGACGTCGTCCTTGCCCTCGATCTCGCGGGCGATCGAGAGCAGGTGCTCGGAGACGGCGGCGACGGCCTTGTCGATGCCCTTCTTCAGGGCGGCCGGGCCGGCACCGGCGGCGACGTTGCGCAGACCCTCGTTGACCAGGGCCTGGGCCAGCACGGTGGCGGTGGTGGTGCCGTCACCCGCGACGTCGTTGGTCTTGGTGGCGACCTCCTTGACGAGCTGCGCGCCAAGGTTCTCGTACGGGTCGTCCAGCTCGACCTCGCGGGCGATGGTGACACCGTCGTTGGTGATGGTCGGGGCGCCGAACTTCTTGTCGATGACGACGTTGCGGCCCTTGGGGCCGATGGTCACCTTGACGGTGTCGGCCAGCTTGTTGACACCGCGCTCCAGCGAGCGGCGGGCGTCCTCGTCGAACTGCAGGATCTTCGCCATGTTCCCTATTCCCTCGGGGCTGCGGCCGGCCCACCGGCCGCCGAACTACGTGAACCAACAACCACGCCCCGGGCCCCTGTCACTTGGGACACGGATCCGGGGCGGGTCGGAACGTCTTACTTCTCGATGATCGCGAGGACGTCGCGGGCGGAGAGCACCAGGTACTCCTCGCCCTGGTACTTCACCTCGGTGCCGCCGTACTTCGAGTACAGGACGATGTCACCCACGGCGACGTCGAGCGGCAGACGCTGGCCGTCCTCGAAGCGGCCCGGGCCGACGGCCAGAACGACGCCCTCCTGGGGCTTCTCCTTGGCGGTGTCCGGGATAACCAGGCCGGAGGCCGTGGTGGTCTCGGCGTCGAGCGGCTGGACCACAATGCGGTCCTCGAGCGGCTTGATGGCAACCTTGCTGCTGGTGGTCACGTCCGAGCTCCCCTTCGGAGATTACGGGGTTTTCTAACGGGTAGGGCGATCCTGCGGGCCTGCCGTCGCGGGGGTCAGACACACGTCGTCGCGTTAGCACTCTCCCGGTGGAGAGTGCCAAGGACGACCATAGGGCCGTGTTAGCACTCAGTCAACCAGAGTGCCAACGACGCGCCCTGGGGGCCCCGGTTCCGCGGATGAGCAGCCGCACTCATGTGCGCCCCGGCCCGGCCCCCGCAGACTCCTGCCATGACCTCGATCCCGGTGCGTCCCGGCCCGTCCCGGCCCAGGGACGCCGCCCTCGCCGCGCCGGCGCCGCCCCTGCTGGGGGCCGTACTGCCGTTCACCTGTACGGGCGGCACTCCCTCGGGCAGACTCCTGCCATGACCGACACCCCGGTACGCGTCGACCCCTCCGGCGCGAAGGACGCCCCGCCCGCGCTGCCGCTCCTCCCGGGGGCGCTCCGGTGAGCCGACCGGCCGCCCCGTCCGAGCCGCCGCGGATCCACTGGGCGGCGGACCTGGTGCTCGCCGCGGTGGTGCTCGCGGTGACCGCCGTCGCGGTGTTCCTCGGATCGCTCGTGCTCAACGTGCTGAAGCTGCTCGCCCTGTACGGCCCCGGGACCGTGGCCCTGGACGTCTTCGGCGTCGTGGTCCTGCTCGTGCTGCTGACCCTGACCTTCCGGGGCACCCGACGGCTCGGCTACCGGATCACGCCGTACGCCGCGGTGGCCGCAGCACCGCTGGGCGTGCTCGTGGGCCGGCTCGCCTCCGGCATCCCCGTCATCGGCCGGTGACCGCCGCACCACTGCGGTCACCGACCGGCCGAGCGGCGAGAATGGCCCCCGTGGACACCGAGAACCTCCAGCCGCTGCTGACGCCCGAGGGCCAGGCCCTGCTCGCCGAGTTGCGCGAGTTCACCCCCGAGGAGGAGCTGGCGCTGGCGACCCGCCTGCGCCGGGAGCATCCGGCGGAGCTGGTCTCGGCGGCCTTCGGGCAGGCGCGGCTGCGGCAGCGGGCGCGGGCGAAGTTCGGGGCGGACGCCGACCTGATGTACTTCACGCCCAACGGGGTCGAGCAGTCCACCCGGCGCAGCGTGGCCGAGTGGCGGGCGCAGCGGTTCGCCGCGCTGGGCGTCCGACGGCTGGCGGACCTGTGCTGCGGCATCGGCGGGGACGTGCTGGCGCTGGCCCGGGCGGGCATCGAGGTGCTGGCCGTCGACAAGGACCCGGCGGCCTGCGCCGCCACCGCGGCCAACGCCGCCGCCCTGGGCCTGTCCGAGCTGGTCGAGGTGCGCTGCGCGGACGTCGCCGAGGTGGACGTCACCGGCTACGACGCGGTGTTCACCGACCCGGCCCGGCGCACCTCGCGCGGCCGGGTGTTCGACCCGGAGGCGTACGCCCCACCGCTCTCCTGGGCGATCGAGGCCGGCCGGCGGACCCCGATCGGCGCGCTGAAGGTCGCGCCGGGCATCCCGCACGAGGCCGTGCCCCGGGACGCCGAGGCCGAGTGGGTCTCCGACCACGGTGACGTCAAGGAGGCGGTGCTCTGGTTCGGCACCAGGGCCGCGAGCCCGCACCGCGCCACCCTGCTGCCGCAGGGCGCCAGCCTGACCGGCGGCGACCTGCCCGACCCGCCGGCCGGCCCGGTCGGGCGGTACCTGTACGAGCCGGACGGCGCGGTGATCCGGGCCCACCTGGTGGCCGAGGTGGCCGGGCGGGTGGGCGGCCGGCTGATCGACCCGAAGATCGCCTACCTGACCTCGGACGAGCTGGTCGCCACCCCGTACGCGCACGCCTTCGAGCTCACCGACGTGCTGCCGTTCCACATCAAGAAGCTGAAGGCGCTGCTGCGCGAGCGGGCGGTCGGCACGGTGGTGATCAAGAAGCGCGGGATGGCGATCACCCCGGAGGAGCTGCGCCGCCAGCTCAAGCCCTCCGGGCCGAACAGCGTCACGGTGATCCTCAGCCGCACCGACAACGGGCCGCTGATGATGCTGGGACAGCCGGTCGCGGCGTCCTAGGGGGTCGACCCGCGGCGTCGGTCACGCGGGTGGCTGGATGTAGTCCTCCAGCCGCGCCACCGAGAAGCCCTGCTCCTGTATCCGGGCCAGCAGGTCGCCGAACATCTGGGTCATCGTGGCGCCCTTCAGCTCCTTGGGGCCGCGGAAGTGCGCCAGGATTATGTCGCCGGGCTTCAGCTGCTTGTCCCCCGCCTGGTACTGCATGTCGTGGATCTGCATCGACTCGCGCCAGAGCACCATCGCGCGCGGGCCGCACTGCTGGACGGAGGTGTTGAGCGTCGGGGTGTTGGCGCCGTCGCCGAACGGCGGGCGGAACAGCAGCGGGGCGGCGCCGTACTGCTGGGTGAGCGCGGACTGCGCGTCGCAGATCTCGGACTTCTGCTTCTCCGCCGGGATCCTGCTCATCACCGGGTGGTCCACGGTGTGGTTCTGGACGTGGTTGCCCAGGGCCTGGAGCGGCTTGAAGTAGGCGTAGTCGTTCCTGACGATGTCCCGGGTCAGGAACATCGATATCGGCACCTTGAGGTCGGTGAGCATCTCGACGAACTTCGGGTCCTTCTCGGCCCCGTCGTCGATGGTGATGAAGACGACCTTGTCGCTCGTTTTCACGTCGCTGAACACCGGGACGGGGCCGGTCCGTTCGAGCTTTATCGGCTTGTCGGCGGGCGGCGCCGGGGCGGGGGCGAGCGGGGAGAGGTTCCACTTGGCCCAGGCCGCCGCGCCCGCTCCCGCCGGGGCGCCGGCCGCGGCGGCGGTGGTCGCGGCCGCGGCCGGCGCGGCGCCGGAGGGCCGGGGCGCGGCCGGCGTGGTCGCGGCGGCCGGGGCGGCGCTGCCAGATCGGCCGGGGGGCCGGGAGGGACAGGGGGTTCGGGG
>NZ_JBIVVI010000126.1:0-11774 GCF_044757675.1 Kitasatospora sp. NPDC091257 | reverse complement strand
CTCCCGGAAGAGGGGGTGGTCGTCGACGATCAGCACACGGACGGCCGGAGTGCCACCCGGATCCACAGGCGCCAACGGCTGTTCTTCATCCACCCGGCCGACACTATCAGCGGCGATCGCGTGACTTTCCGTGACGTGCTCGTGAAGTCCTCAGCGTGTCGGGGCGGGAACGGGCCGGGAAGGGCCGGGACGGGCCGGAAAGGGCCGGGACGGGCAGGGAGGAGCCGGGAGGAGCCGGGAGGAGCCGGGAGGAGCCGGGAGGAGCCGGGGCCCGACCGCTCCGGCTCACGTCGGGACGGGATTCGAGACCGGGCCCCGGCCGCCCGGGACACCGGGCCGTCGAAACCGGATCCTCACCCGGTACACGCCGCGGGCTGGCGTCCGCACGCGCGGACGCCGGCCCGTCGACATTCCTCTCGCGTGACCGATCACGGTCGAGCGCTCCGGTCTCAACCCTGCGGACCGGTCTGCCCCGAGCGCACGGGCCGGCCGTCCCATTCCGGCCCCAGAGCGGCGCCGGGTGCGCCGACGCGGCCCAGCACGGCGGTGACCGGTCCACGCCGGCCGGCCCGCAGGCCGTACCGCTCCCCCGCCCGGACGTAGACCAAGTCGCCGGAGAGCAACAGGACTTCACCCAGCTCTCCGAGGAAGGCCGCGGCCCCGGTGAGAACCACCAGGAAGGCGTCGGCGGCCCGGTCCGTGTACGGTCCGCAGGTTCCGCACGGGTCGAGCCGCGCGGTGCCCACCTCCACCTGCCGCCGGCTCGCGGCGGGCGCGGAGTCCGACCGCTGGGCCGGGATGGCGGCCCGGGGCGGAACGGGCCTGACCGTGAGCACGGTGGTCGGCGTGCCTCGGACGGCGGAGATCCGGCAGGAGGTTCCGGGGCGGTGGTGCAGCGCCTCGCCCGGGGAGAGGATCCGGCCGGCCGCGAACAGCCGACCGGAGAGCACCACGGTCACCGACTCGACCGATTCGTACGGGAGTTGCTCGATCCGGACGCCCGGCGGCAGCGCCTCGACGGTGAGTCCGGCGCGGACGGCCGGCCGCTGCTCCGGATCGATCAGCCGCTGGAACGCGGGCGCGGTGCGGGGGACGGCAGCGGGGACGAGGATCACGAGTGGTCACCTCCAAGGGAATTGGAGGACAGGCAGGATTGGCAGCGCCGGTCAGCGCCGGTCAGCGCCTGTCAGGGCCGACCAGCCCCGGTCAGGGCCGGTCGCGGCGGGCGGCACGGCGCCGGGCCAGGGCGGCCCGGGTGCCGGCGGTGTGTCGGGGAACGGCGAGTGTCAGGCAGAGCAGTTCCGCGCCGAGCGGCCCGGCTTCCAAGTGCAGGGCGCGGCCGCGGCGGGCCAGCAGCAGGTCTCCCTCGGAGGCCAAGTGATCCGGTTCGTCGGACAGTCGGCCGACGACGGCGGCGCCGCGCAGCACGTGCAGGACGGTCTCGGTGTCGGGCCGGCCCGGGAGGACGTGGTGGGCGCCCGGGCTCAGCCGCAGGTGGTCGAAGGCCTCGCAGGCAGTGGCGAGCATCGGGCTCCGGGCGAGGGAGCGGATCCGTACGCGCTCGCCGTTCGGGCCGATGACGACCATGGCCGCGCCGGTGTCGGTGGTGACGATCACCTGGGGTCACCTTCTTCGGGAGAGGCTTCGGAGCGGTGGACGGAGGGAGCGGGGACGGTGAGCAGGGCATGGAAGTACTCCAGCCCGGCCGTCCCGGCGGTCAGGACGGTCCGCGAACCGAGCGGCAGCACGACCGCGGTGCCCTCGACCAGCGGCAGGCCGGCGTCGGCGCGCTCCGGGTGGTCCGGGTGCACGGCGCCCTCGGGCAGTTCGGCGAGCCCGGAGCCGGCGGTGACGTAGAGCGCGTGCTCGATGCCGTCGGCGGCCAGCTCGGTGCGGTGGCCCGGGTCGAGTCGTTGCAGGCCGACACCACGCAGCGGTCCGGCGAGCAGGCGGCCGGGGTCGACGGCGCCTCGGCGGCGCAGGTCGGTGATGACGGTGCCCGACATGACGGGCTCCTTCCGGTCGCGGGCGGGCTCTGCGGTCCGCCTCTGCGATCCACGGTGCGCCACCCGCTGTCCCGGCCACACGGGGGTGTCGTCCTGTCCGGCTCCCGGCCCGATCCCGGCCCGATCCCGACCTGATCCCGACCTGATCCCGCCCCGGTTCCCGGCCCGATCCCGGCCTGGATCCCGGTCCGATCCCGACACCGTCCCGGCCCGCCCCACCTGCGGTCCCCGCCCACCGTCCCGACCCGCGATTCCGTCCTGCTCCCGTTCTGCTCCCTCCTGGTCCGGACCGGTTCCCACCCCCGCGCGCCGCCCCGCGCGGTGACCTGCGCACGCACCCGGACGCCCCCTCCCGCGAACGCCCCGCGCCGACCGGAACGACGTACGGTGGAACCGGAGGCCGTGTCATGCACGTCACCGGAACCCACTTCACCCGCTTCGCCGACCGCACCGAGGCGGGCCGTCGGCTGGCCGCCCGCCTGGGCCACCTGGCCGGCCCCGACACCGTGATCGTGGCGCTGCCGAGGGGCGGCGTGCCGGTGGCCGCCGAGGTCGCCGCAGTGCTCGGCGCGCCGCTGGACATCTGCGTGATCCGCAAGCTCGGCGTGCCCTACCAGCCGGAGCTCGGCATGGGGGCGATCGGCGAGGGCGGCGTCCGGGTGCTGAACGACCAGGTCATCCGGTTCTCCGCGGTCACCGACGAGCAACTGGCCGAGGTGGAGCGGCGCGAGCGCGCCGAGCTGGCGCGCCGGGCCCGCCGCTACCGGGGCGACCGGCCGCCCGCCGATCTGCGCGGACGCACGGTGGTCGTGGTGGACGACGGCATCGCCACCGGGTCCACCGCCCGGGCGGCCTGCCGGATCGTCCGGGAGCGGGGCGCCGCCCGGGTGGTGCTGGCGGTGCCGGTCGCGCCCGCGGACTGGGCCGAGCGGCTCGACGAGGTCGCCGACGAGATGGTCTGCGTCGACACGCCGTCCCCGTTCTACGCGATCGGCGAGTTCTACGCCGACTTCACGCAGACCGGGGACGAGGAGGTGCTGCGGCTGCTGACCGAGGCCGGCGGCGACCCGCCCGCGGCCTCCGCCGGGGTCGACCGCGAGCTGCCGCTGCCCGTCGCCGGGGTCCGCCTCGCGGGCCGGCTGACCGTCCCGGCCGGCGCGCGCGGGGTCGTCGTCTTCGCGCACGGCAGCGGCAGCGGCCGGCACAGCCCGCGCAACCGGCACGTCGCCGAGTACCTGAACCGCACCGGGCTGGCCACGCTGCTGTTCGACCTGCTCACCGAGGCCGAGGAGCCCGACCGGCGGAACGTGTTCGACGTGGCGCTGCTGGGCGGCCGGCTGACCGCCGTCGCCCGGCGGCTGGGCGCGGCACAGAGCGGCCCGGACGCCGCCGTGCCCGAGACGCTGGGCCTGCCGCTCGGGCTGTTCGGCGCGAGCACCGGCGCCGCGGCCGCGCTGCACACCGCCGCCGAGCTGGGCCCGGCGGTGCGCGCCGTGGTCTCCCGGGGCGGTCGCCCGGACCTCGCCGCGCCCGACACGCTGGCCCGGGTCCGCGCTCCGACGCTGCTCGTCGTCGGCTCCCTGGACCCCACCGTGCTCGACCTCAACCGGCGGGCCCGGAGCCGGCTGCGCTGCGAGACCGGGCTCGCGGTGGTGCCGCACGCGAGCCACCTGTTCGAGGAACCGGGGACGCTGGACCGGGTCGCCGAGCTGGCCTCGGACTGGTTCCTCCGCCACCTCCCCCGCCCCGTCGGCCCCGGAAGTACGTGACCGTCCCATTGCGCAGACTTCGGGCATCGTCCCCGGTCAGCAGCACATTTTGCGCAGCCGACAGCGGGATTTTCTGATCAGCTTGTACACATTGAGCAGTCAAAATCCGACCTGTTGCCCAACCACCCCGACAGGAGCAAGCTCTCCGCAACCACACCGCCCACCCGTACGCGGTGCGGTCGCGATCCAGCGGAAGCCTCGACGGCGAGGCCCGAAGTGGAGGAACGAGCGATGACCCCGCAGACCCACGCCCTTGAGCTGACCCCCGAGGAGCGCGAGGCCGGTCTTGACGCCGACCAGCTGCGCCGCCTCGTCGGCCTCGTCGAGCACGACGCCGCCGCCGACCCGTTCCCCGTGACGGCCCAGGACGCGGTCGTCTTCGTGGTCGGCAACGCCACCCAGACGGCCCATTTCTACCAGGTCGTCTTCGGCATGGAGCTGGTCGCCTACTCCGGCCCGGAGACCGGCCGTCGGGACCGCAAGGCGTACGTGCTCCGCTCCGGCTCCTGCCGCTTCGTGATCAAGGGCGGTGTCCAGCCGGGCAGCCCGCTGCTGGACCACCACCGCCGCCACGGCGACGGCGTCGTCGACCTCGCCCTGGAGGTCCCGGACGTGGACAAGTGCATCGAGCACGCCCGCGCGTCCGGCGCCACCGTGCTGGAGGAGCCGAACGACGTCTCGGACGAGAACGGCACCGTGCGCCGCGCGGCCATCGCCACCTACGGCGAGACCCGCCACACCCTGATCGACCGCTCCCGCTACCACGGCCCGTACCTGCCGGGCTACGTCGTCGCTGCGAGCAGGGTGACCCACCCCGAGGGCTCGCCCAAGCGCCTCTTCCAGGCCCTCGACCACGCCGTCGGCAACGTCGAGCTCGGCCGGATGGACGAATGGGTGTCGTTCTACAACCGTGTCATGGGCTTCGTGAACATGGCCGAGTTCGTCGGCGACGACATCGCCACCGAGTACTCCGCGCTGATGTCCAAGGTCGTCGCCAGCGGCAACCACCGGGTGAAGTTCCCGCTCAACGAGCCGGCCGTCGCCAAGAAGAAGTCCCAGATCGACGAGTACCTGGAGTTCTACACCGGCCCCGGCTGCCAGCACATGGCGCTCGCCACCAACGACATCCTCACCACCGTCGACGTGCTGCGCTCGCGTGGCGTGGAGTTCCTCAACACCCCCGACGCGTACTACGACGACCCGGAGCTGCGCGAGCGGATCGGCAAGGTGCGCGTGCCGATCGAGGAGCTGAAGAAGCGCGGCATCCTGGTCGACCGCGACGAGGACGGCTACCTGCTGCAGATCTTCACCAAGCCGGTCGGCGACCGCCCCACCGTCTTCTACGAGTTCATCGAGCGGCACGGTTCGCTCGGCTTCGGCAAGGGCAACTTCAAGGCGCTCTTCGAGTCCATCGAGCGCGAGCAGGACCGACGCGGCAACCTGTGAGCGTCCGACGGCTCCGACGAGCCGGTTCCCGGCGGGCCGGCCTCCGACGGGCCGGCCTCCGACCGGCTCCGACGAGCGGGCCTTCGGCGGGCTCCGACGAGCTCTGACGAACACGGATCTCTGCCAGACGGTCGAGGAGGACCACGGAGATGGCGTACTACCGGCAGCTGGGCAGCATCCCGCCCAAGCGGCACACCCAGCACCGCACTCCCGAAGGCGGGCTGTACTACGAGGAGCTGATGGGCGAGGAGGGGTTCTCCTCGGATTCCTCGCTGCTCTACCACCGGGGCATCCCCTCGGCGGTGGTCAACGCGGTGCCCTGGGAGCTGCCGGACCAGTCCACGGTGCCCAACCACCCGCTCCTCGCCCGGCACCTCAAGCTGCACGAGCTGTTCGCGGACCAGGACTGGAAGTCCGCGGACGTCGTCGGCGGCCGCCGGCTGGTCCTCGGCAACGGCGACGTCCGGATCTCGTACGTCGCCGCCGGGGCCCCGAGCGAGCTCTACCGCAACGGGCTCGGCGATGAGTGCGTGTACGTGGAGTCCGGCTCCGGCACGGTCGAGACGGTGTTCGGCTCGATCGAGGTCGGCCAGGGCGACTACGTGATCATCCCGCGCGCCACCACCCACCGCTGGGTGCCGGCCGGGGACGAGCCGCTGCGCGCGTACTGCATCGAGGCGAACAGCCACATCACCCCGGTCAAGCGCTACCTGTCGAAGTACGGGCAGCTGCTGGAGCACGCGCCGTACTGCGAGCGGGACTTCCGCGGACCGGTCGGCCCGCTGGTCGTCGACGCCCCCGGGGACGTCGAGGTGCTGGTCAAGCACCGAGGCCCGAACGGGGTCGCGGGCACCCGCTACACCGTGCCGCACCACCCCTTCGACGTGGTCGGCTGGGACGGCTGCCTGTACCCGTACGCCTTCAACATCAAGGACTTCGAGCCGATCACCGGCCGGATCCACCAGCCGCCGCCGGCCCACCAGGTCTTCGAGGGCAACGGCTTCGTGATCTGCAACTTCGTTCCGCGCAAGGTGGACTACCACCCGCTGGCGATCCCGGTGCCGTACTACCACGCCAACGTGGACAGCGACGAGGTCATGTTCTACTGCGGCGGCGACTACGCGGCCCGCAAGGGCTCCGGCATCGGCCAGGGCTCGATCTCGCTGCACCCGGGCGGGCACACCCACGGTCCGCAGCCCGGGGCGTACGAGCGCAGCATCGGCGCGGAGTTCTTCGACGAGCTGGCCGTCATGGTGGACACCTTCCGCCCCCTGGAGCTGGGCGAGGGCGGCCGGGCCAGTGAGGACGCGAACTACGCCTGGACCTGGGCCGGTCGGGGGCCCGGGCGATGAACACGCTGCCGCCGGGGGGCGTGATCCCCGAGCTGTTCCACGGACTGTTCGACGACGCGGCGGTGTTCCCGCCGGGGAACCTGCCGATCGTCGACGCGGTGCCCGCGCACCGGCTGCACCGCGCGGCCTGGTACGCCGAGGCGGTCGGCCCGCTCCTCTGCGGGGCGGGCCGACTGGGCGAGTTGGCCGCGGCGGTCGCGAACTCCCCGGAGACCGCCGCGGCCCAGGGGCGCGCAGCGGGGGCGGACGGCGCGGTGGCGGCGGGCGGCGCGGTGGCGGCGGGCGGCCGGCCGCTCAAGGTCGGGCTGGTGCTGCCGGGGGGCAGCACCGAACTCGCCCCGGCGCTCGCCGCCGCCGCGCCGTTCGAGCTGGCCGGCGTCGAGCTGGCCACCCGGGACGCCGCCGAGGCGGTGGCCGCGCTGGACCGGCTGCTGCCACCGGACGTCCCGGCCGCCGTCGAGCTGCCGCGCGAACTCCTGCGCGGGGACGGACTGGACGCCGTCCTGGACGTGCTGGTGGACAGCCCGTACCGGGCGAAGTTCCGCACCGGCGGGCTGGTCGCCGAGGCGTTCCCGGACGAGGACGAGCTGGCCTCCTTCCTCACCGGCTGCGCGCGGCGCGGGCTGCCGTACAAGTGCACGGCCGGGCTGCACAACGCCGTCCGGCACACCGACCCGGAGACCGGGTTCGAGCACCACGGCTTCCTGAACGTGCTGCTGGCCGCGCAGGAGACCGACCGGACGGCGGCCGCGGCGGTGCTGGCGGAGCGTGACGGCGAGGTGCTGGCCAAGGCGGTGCGCGCACTGACGGCTCGTCAGGTTACGGTGATCCGCAACTCGTTCACCGCGTTCGGCACCTGTAGCATCGCCGAGCCCCTGGGCGACCTGGCCGCGCTCGGCCTGCTGTCGTCGCCCAGTCCACTGCACCAGGAGGACCGTTGAGCACCACCCCCAGCAGCCCCAGCAGCTGGCTCGCCAGCGCCCAGGACTCGCCGTTCGGCGTGCACAACCTGCCGTACGGCGTCTTCACCGCCGCCGACCGGCCCGGGCGGCGCCGGATCGGCGTGCGCGTCGGGGACTTCGTGCTGGACGCCGGGGCGGCCGCCCGCGCGGCCGGCGCGCCGTCGGTGCTGCTGGACGCGGACTCGCTCAACCCGCTGATGGCGGCGGGGCGTCCGGTCTGGACCCGGGTACGGGCGGACCTCATCACCTGGCTCACCGACGAGTCCTTCCGCGAGGCGCTGTCGCCGGCGCTGCTGCCGGCCGACGAGGTGGAGCTGCACCTGCCGTTCGAGGTCGCCGACTACGTCGACTTCTACGCCTCGGAGCACCACGCCACCAACCTGGGCCGGATCTTCCGCCCCGGCTCGGAGCCGCTCACCCCCAACTGGAAGCACCTGCCGATCGGTTACCACGGGCGGGCGGGCACGGTCGTGGTAACCGGCACGCCGGTGGTGCGGCCGTTCGGGCAGCGCAAGGCGCCCGCCGACGCCGCGCCGACCTTCGGGCCGTCGCGCCGGCTCGACATCGAGGCCGAGGTCGGCTTCGTCGTCGGCGCGCCGTCGGAGCTGGGCCGCCCGGTCGTGCTGGACGACTTCCGCGAGCACGTGTTCGGCGTCTGCCTGCTCAACGACTGGTCGGCGCGCGACATCCAGGCCTGGGAGTACGTGCCGCTCGGCCCGTTCCTCGGCAAGTCCTTCGCGACCTCGATCTCGCCGTGGATCGTCCCGCTGGAGGCCCTGGAGCACGCCCGGGTCACGCCGCCGGAGCGCGACGTCGAGCCGCTGGCGTACCTGGACGACCGGGGCGGCGAGCCGTGGGGCCTGGACCTGGCGATGGAGGTCCGGCTGAACGGGCACCCGGTCTCCCGGCCGCCGTTCGCCACCATGTACTGGACGGCGCAGCAGCAGCTGACCCACATGACCGTCAACGGTGCTTCGCTGCGCACCGGCGACCTGTTCGCCTCCGGCACGGTCAGCGGGCCGGAGCGGGACACCCGGGGCGCGCTGATCGAGCTGACCTGGAACGGCGAGGAGCCGCTGAAGCTCCCGGACGGGACGACCCGGACGTTCCTGGAGGACGGCGACGAGGTGACCATCACCGCCACCGCGCCCGGGCCGGACGGCACCGTGGTCGGGTTCGGCGAGGTCACCGGGCGGGTTCGGGGCTGAGGGCCCGGACCGGAGGCCGGGGAGCCACGCCGAACCCGACCACGGACAACAGATCACCGATGACGGATCACGGATGACGGATGACAGCTGACAGATTTCATCATCTGTCAGCTGTCATCCGTTTCCCGTTCGCCCACCTCCGTCTAGAGCCCGGCACCGCCCGTGGCGTCGACGATCCGCCCGGTCACCCAGCGAGCGTCGTCGGAGGCGAGGAAGGCGACGACGTCCGCGATGTCCTCCGGCTGCCCGACCCTGCCGAGCGCGGCCACCGAGGCCGCGTACGCCTCCGCCTCCGGGTTGCCCCGCAGCCAGCCGGCGTTGACGTCGGTGTCCACGATGCCGGGCGCGACCGAGTTCACGGTGATCCCGCGCGGGCCGAGCTGCTTGGCGAGGTTGAGGGTGAAGGTGTCCAGCGCCCCCTTGGTCGCGCCGTAGGCGATGATCTCGGGCATCGCCAACCGGGCGGCCCCGCTGGAGACGTTGATGATCCGGCCGCCGTCCCGCAGCCGCTTCAGTCCGTGCTGCACCACGAAGAACGGCGCCCGGACGTTGACCGCGAACACCTCGTCGAAGCCCTCCTCGGTCAGCGCTTCGAGGTCCGAACTGCGCCCGATCCCGGCGTTGTTCACGATGATGTCGACGCCGCCGTCCGGGGCGTGCGCTCCGATCCCGGCGTCGAAGGCCGCCCAGAGCGCGGCCGCGTCGCCGTGCCGGCCGAGTTCGGCGCGCAGCGCGAACGCCCGCCCGCCGTCGGCCCGGATGTCCGCCACCACCTCCTCCGCCGCGGCCCCGTCCCGGGCATAGCCGACGGCGACGGTGGCACCGTCCCGCCCCAGCCGCCGGGCGATGGCCCGGCCGATCCCCCTGCTGCCGCCCGTGACCAGCGCCACCTTGCCCTGAAGTCCGTACGTGCCCGCACCCATGGCCGAGTCCCCTCTCGCCGTATCCGATAATTATTGAGTCATCGCTCAAGAAAGACGCTAGCACACACTTCTTGAGCGACTGCTCTAAAATTTGGGGCATGAGCGAGGCACAGCAGACGACCGGGACACCCGCGAAGGCGGCACCCGCAGGCGCGGCACCCGACGCGCCACCCCGCCCCCGGCGCGGCCGCCCGCCGGCCTTCGACCGCGCCGAGGCCCTGGCCGCGGCCACCCGGCTGTTCTGGCAGCTCGGCTACGACGCCACCTCCGTCTCCGACCTCACCACCGCCATGGGCATCCGCCCCGGCAGCCTGTACGCGGCCTTCGGCGACAAGCGCTCACTGTTCGAGGAGGTGGTCCGCCAGTACGGCCGCTCGCCCGTCGGCGCGTTCGCGACCGTCGCGCTGGCCGAGGAGCCCACCGCGTACGGTGCCTTCGCCCGCATCCTGCGCGAGGCCGCCGCCATCTACCCCGACCCGTCCCATCCGGCCGGCTGCCTGGTGATCTCCGCCGCCACCAACGTCGCCCCGCAGGACGCCGGCGTCCAGGAGCGGCTGCGCGAGCTGCGCAACGCGAACCTGCGGACCTTCGAGGCCCGGCTGCACCAGGCCCGGCAGGACGGCGAACTGCCGCCCGACGCCGATCCGAAGGCGCTGGCGGGATACCTCGGCACGGTCCTCCAGGGCATGTCCCAGCAGGCCCGGGACGGCGCCACCGCCGCCGACCTGGCCCGCACCGCCGAACTCGCCCTGCGCGCCTGGCCCTGAACCCCGGCCCCCGACCGCGCCCCGAACCTCCCGAACCTCCCGGCCCTCCCCGCCCACCCTTGTTCGCCCTTGCCCGGCCCGGCCCGGTGATCGGAACGCCTCCCGACCCCCGGTACGGTGGACGCCAGGATTCCGGCGGGAACGAACGGCGGACGACGGCAACGGACGCCGACGGGCGGGGCGCCGACGGGCCGCGACCGGGCCCGGCGGACACCGAACCGCGTCGACATCACCGAGGGACGGGAGCGGGCCCGATGAGCGCAGAGGTGACGGAGGTCCAGGCCTTCCTGGACGGCGGTGTCGGACGGCTCGTGCTGAACCGCCCGAGGGCGCTCAACTCGCTGACCCACGGCATGGTCACCGCCCTGCGCACCGCCCTGGACGACTGGGCCGGGGACGACCGGATACGCGCCGTCGTCCTGACCGGCGCGGGCGAGCGCGGACTGTGCGCGGGCGGCGACATCCGCGCGATGCACGACGACGCCAAGGCGGGCGGAGCAGGCACCCGGGCATTCTTCCGCGACGAGTACCGGCTGAACGCCCTGATCGCCCGCTACCCGAAGCCGTACGTCGCGGTGATGGACGGCATCACCATGGGCGGCGGCGTCGGCGTCTCCGCCCACGGCGCGGTGCGGATCGTGACCGAGCGGTCCACCGTCGCGATGCCCGAGACCCGGATCGGCATCGCCCCGGACGTCGGCGGGAGCCGGCTGCTCGCCCACGCCCCGGGCGAGTTGGGCACCCACCTCGGGCTCACCGCCGCCTCGATGGGCCCGGGCGACGCCCTGCTCTGCGGATTCGCGGACCACTTCGTACCCTCGGCGCGCATCCCGGACCTGCTCGACGCCCTGAGCCGGGGCACCGCCGCGGCGAGCGGGAGCAGCAGCAGCGAGGTCGCCGCCCTCGTCGCCGCGCACGCCGAGCCCGCACCGCCCGCCGCACTGGCCGACCGGCGCACCTGGATCGACGCCTGCTACGCGGCCGACACGGTCGAGGAGATCGTCGACCGGCTGCTGAACTCCGGTGTCCCGGAGGCGAAGGAGGCCGCCGTCGCCCTCCTGGCGAACTCCCCCACCGCCGTCAAGACCACCCTGGCCGCGCTGCGTCGCGCCCGCACGCTCCCTTCGCTGGAGGCCGTGCTCGACCAGGAGTACCGGATCTCCTGCGCCGTACTGGAGGGCCACGACATGGTCGAGGGCATCCGCGCGCAGGTGGTCGACAAGGACCGCAACCCCCAGTGGAAGCCCGGCACGCTCGCCGAGGTGACGGAGGCGGACGTCGCCCGCTTCTTCGCCCCGCGCGAGGGCGACGAGCTGGGCCTGGCCTGAACCCCGCCCCTCC
>NZ_JBIVVI010000125.1:0-11864 GCF_044757675.1 Kitasatospora sp. NPDC091257 | reverse complement strand
CCTGCGCGGCGGTGCCGCCCCGGGCTGCGTCTGTTCCGGGGGTGCCGCCGCAGGCTCCGCGTCCTCCTCCGGCCGGCCGTCCCGCTCGGCCTGCACCTGGTCGGCCTTGGTCGCGGGCGGCTCCGGGAACTCCGGGGCCTCGGCGTTCCCGGCCGGAGTGCCGTCCGGTGACAGGCTGATCCGATCGGCTGTCGGGACGGCCGACACGTCGAGGTCGGACGAGGGAAGGAAGTCCCCGGGCGAGATCTCCGGCCCGGCGTCGGCTGACGCCGGCTGCCGGTCCTGCTCCTTGCCCGGTCCGTCCTGGACCTCGGACTCCGCGTCGGGCTCCATGCCCAACGGCCGTTCCTGGTCCGGTGTTTCGGCTTTCTCGCGGTCTCCCGCCAGCAGCCCGTGCCGGGCCGGCGGACCGTCCTCGGCCCGGGCGACCGTGTCCACACGCTCGGGCTTGACCGGCGCGGGCTGCGGCAGCGGACGGGCGGCGGGGTCCTGCGGCTTCGTGCCGGCCGAGGGCTGGGCGGCGGGGTCCGGCTGCCCGGCTTCGGGAGAGTCCGGTACGACGGTGGCCACGGGCTGGGCGGCGGCCTCCTCGACCGGTGCGGGCGACTGCTCCGAGTCCGCGTCCGGGGCCGCCTCGACGGTCGACGGCTTCGCCTGCCCAGGAGGCTGGGCCTGATCGGCCCGCGGCTGCGCGGCCTCGGCCTCCGTGGGTGGCGCCTGCTGTTCGTCCTGCTGCTCGCCCCGCTCCTCCGGGCGTTCCGCGTCACCGTGACCCTTGCGGCGCCTGCGTCGCCCCTTCGGGTCGTCCGGCTGCCGTGCCTCCTCGTCGAGTTGCCGCTGCCGGTCCCGCTCGCCGCGGTCCCTCCGGTCGGTCCGCTCGCGGTCGTCGGTGGTCCGGTCAGCGGCATCGGTGACCGGTTCGGGCGTCTGCGCGCCGTCCGGGTCGGCCGGGCGGTGCTCGGCGGCCTCGACCAGCTCCAGCACCCGGGTGTAGTCCGAGGAGGGCAGCCGGATCTCCAGGCGCTCCAGCACGGAGGCCTGCAACTCGGGGGCGAAGCGCGCGAGTTGCCAGCGGACCCGGCCGGCGGAGTCGGTCGGGTCGCCACGCAGTGAGCGCAGGATGCCGGCCGCCAGCCGGTCGACCAGGGTGGCCGGGTCGAGCCGCTCGGCGCGGAACCGGTCGGCGTCGACGGTCGCGTAGCGCAGCCACCCCGGCGTGGCACCCGGCGTCGCCGCCGTCGGCCGGTCGTCGCGCGCGCCCTGCTCCGCCTCCCGCTCGATCGCGTCCTGCGGCAGGCTGACCGCGCCCAGGTCGCGGCCGACCCGTAGCGCGCCGAGCGGGTTCGGGACCTGGACGGTGTGCAGCAGCTCGTGGGTGAGCAGCCGCCGGCCGTCCTCGGCGGCGGGCCGGTACTTGCCCTCGCCGAAGAAGAGGTCCGGGCCGACGGCGACGGCGTCCGCGCCGATCAGCTCGGTCAGCGCGGCGGAGTCCCGGTCGGTGTGCACCCGGACCCGGCTGAGGTCGTGCCCGAGCCGCGCCTCCAGCTCCCGGCGCACGCCCGGGTCGAGCGGCTGGCCGGCGCCGGAGACGATCTCCTTGGGCTCGGGTGTACGGGCCTTCGGCGCCCGGGTCCTGCGCCGGGCCGAGCCCTGCTCGGTGTCCGGTGCGGAGTCCTTGGTCGCGAGGGCGGGTCGAGTCATGTCCGCCCCCGTCCCGGCGGCCGGCCACCGCCGGACAGCCCGGCGTGCACGGCGCGGGCGAGCGCCTCGCCGAGCCGCTGCGGTGAGGCGCCGGCCGGGAGCGGCGGCAGCCCGGAGAGCAGGTCCAGCGTGCGGTCGCCGCCGACCGCGAGCGGCACGCCGCGCGCCTCGACCAGGCGGGTCAGTTCGCTCCGGAACGCCGCCGTCAGCCGGTCGTGGTCGACGGGTGCGAAGCCGTCGAGGACCAGCTCGCCGATCTCGACCTCGATCCGCCCGGCGCCCCCGTGCCCGGGCTCGACCCGTTCGGCGCCACCGGGCTCGGCCTCGCTCCGCCCGGCGCCGTCCCTCCCCGTCGCAGCCCCGTCGGTCAGATCCATCCGCCGACCTCCGAGGGTGTCAGCGAGCGCTCCAGCTTCAGGTACTCGGTGCGCGCGGCGGCCAGCAGGTGCCGCATCTGCATCGGGCAGTCCTCGTCGGCGGCCAGGAAGGCGGCGGACAGCGCGATGTTGCGGATGGAGCCGCCGGCCACGGTGAGCTGGGCGAGCCGCTCCGGGGCGAGGCCCTGGCTGGGGGTCTCCTTGGGGATGACCCGGCGCCAGATCTCGGCGCGCTCCGGCACCCCGGGGAACGGGAAGTCGACCACGAACCTGATCCGCCGCATGAACGCCGGGTCCAGCGCCTTCTTCATGTTGGTGGTGAGCACGGCCAGGCCCCGGTAGGCCTCCATCCGCATCAGCAGGTAGCTGACCTCCAGGTTGGCGTAGCGGTCGTGGCTGTCCTTGATCTCGCTGCGCTTGCCGAACAGCGCGTCGGCCTCGTCGAACAGCAGCAGTGCGCCGCCGCGTTCGGCCGCGTCGAAGACCCGTCGGAGGTTCTTCTCGGTCTCGCCGATGTACTTGCTGACGACCTGGGAGAGGTCGACGACGAACAGGTCCACGCCGAGCTGCCCGGCGACGACCTCGGCCGCCAGCGTCTTCCCGGTGCCCGACCCGCCGGCGAACAGCGCGGTGACGCCGAGGCCGCGGCGCAGCACCGACTCGAAGCCCCACTCCTGGTAGACCGTGCCGCGCCGGCGGACGTGGGCGACGATCTCGCGCAGGATCGAGCGCTGGCGCTCCTCCAGCACCAGGTCCTCCCAGCCGGCCCGCGGCTCGACCCGCCGGCCCAGCTCCTCCAGGGACATCCGGGCCTCCGTCAGACCGGCGTGCCAGGCCAGCGGGCTGATGTCCCGGCCGTCCTCGGCCGCCCGCCGCGCCGTCGCCGCGGCCGCGCGGATCACATGGCCGGGCAGTGAGAACTGCGCGGCCAGCGCGCGGAGTTCGCCCTCGGTGACCCCCGGCGCACCGTCCAGTTCCGCGGCCCAGATCGCCAGCTGCTCCTCGGGGCCGAGCGCGGGTACGGTCAGCCTGGCCCGGTCCGAGGCCCCCTCCGCCGGGAGCTCGTCGCCGGAGACGACCAGCGGCACCGCCAGGCTCGTGAGGAAGGCCTCCGTGCCGTTCGGGGACCGCGGGTGCTCCCGGCCAGGCTCGCCGCCCTCCACCAGCAGCGCAGCCGGGATCAGGATCGCCTCCCGCTGCCACAGCCGGGCGAGCTGCTCGCGCTCGGTGGGCTCGGTGGGCAGGTCCTCGCGGTGCGCGGCGTAGAGGCCGAGCCCGGCGCGGTGGGCCGCCGCCGCCGCGATCTCCCAGCGGGTACGGCGGTCGGCGCCGGTCAGTTCGGTGTGCGGCGGGCCGGTCAGCCCGGCCGCGGTCCACCCCAGGGCCAGCTCGGCCGCGCACCGCTCGTGGGGCTCGGGCAGCTCGCCGGGCGGCCCGACCCGGGTGAGCAGGCCGTGCAGCCGCACGTCCAGGTACGGCACGCCGACCAGGAAGTGCAGCACCCGCTCGTCGATCCGCAGCCGGGAGGCGGTGAGTGCGGTCTCGTCGTCCAGCTCGACCAGCCGGAAGCGGCGCAGCGGGCCGACCGGGGTGAGGGCGCTCCAGTGCGGCTGGTCCAGGGCGGCGAGGGCGAGCGAGAAGGTCGGGTGAGCGCGCCCGGGGTCGCCGCCGGCCGCGGCGCACCGGGCGGCGGCGGTGGGGTCGATCACGGGAGCGGCGGCCAGCACGAGGACGTCGCGCTCGAACGGGGTGAGCCCGAAGGAGGCGCTGAGCGCGTCCAGGGCGGTGGTGGGCTGCCGCCGTCCGCCCCGGCGGCCGGCGGCCTTGTCGGACGACGTGGGGTCACCCGCGTCGCGGCCGGCCGCGTGCGCGTCGACGCGGTCGAGCACGGCGGCGACCGCGGCCGACAGCGCCTGCCGGTGCGGCTCGTCCGCCGGGCCGTCGCGGCCCTGCCTTCGACGCGTGCTCATCCGGATCCCCCGTCCTGCGGTCAGTGCGTCAGGTCCACGACGGGACCGTTGAACGTTCCGTCGCTCGACACCGTCAACTCGCTGGGCACGCCGTCCACCTGGACCCGGGCCAGGTACGCGGTCGGGCGCACGCCGACGACCGGCACCCGGACCTCGTACGGGTCGGTGCGCGGCTGCGGCGGCGCGGGCGCGCGGAACTGGTGGCTCGCCCCGCGCCGCCCGGCGGGCGGGTGCAACTCGTCCAGCAGCAGCAGGACCTGCTGGTCGTCCCGGAGCGGCAGGTCCAGCCGGACGTCCAGCCGGGCCGAGACCCCGGAGGGTCCGTCGCCGCGGTCCGCCGTGCCGATCGGCCCGACGATCCGCGGCTGCCGGGCGAAGGTCTGCGCGTTGGACTCCAGCGCGAGGTGGTCGGCGGCGGGCCTGCCGTCCAGCGCCAGTCCGTGCAGGACCTGCACCTGGTACACGCCGGGCGGCAGGTCCTCCGGGACGGCGACCACCAGCCGGTCGTCCCGGACGCCGCCCGGGTCGACCGGCACCCGCCGCTCGCCCAGCCGGGCCACGACCAGGTCGGCGCGCAGGCCGGTGCCCTCCAGCACCAGTTCCCGGTCCTTGGTCACCGGCCCTTCCCCGGGAGCACCGGGGGACCCGGCGGGCCGGGACAGCACTCGCTCCACGACCGGCCCACGGGACGGCACGGCCCGCACGGTACGGCGCAGCACCGGCTTGCCGGCCACCGGATCGACCCTGCCCTCCACGAGGACGGCGGCGGCCTGGTAGGTCACGGACAGCGCGTACGGCGTCTGGAGCAGCGTGCTCCACAGCTTGGACAGCTCCTCGACGTCCATCGTCGTGGGCGTGAAGCGCACCCGCTGCGGCGAGGCGGCCAGGTCCGTCCCCACCAGGTACGGCTGGGCGGCTGCCTCCTCGATCAACTGCCGGGACAGCACCGGCTGTTCGGTCAGTGCCCGGACCACGCAGCCGAGCAGCCGCTGGCCGACCAGCTGGGACTCCTCGCCGTAACAGCTGATCAGGTAGTGCAGGTCCAGGGCGGAGGCTGGCCGGGCCAGCACCGTGCCGTCCGTCGCGCGGGTGGGCGCGTCGCGGTTGCGGAGCGAGGCGTTGGCCGTGACCTGGTAGAGGAAGACGGTGATGGTCGGGTCGGTGGGCGGCTCGGTCGGCGGCTTGCGGGCGCCGACCTCGACCGCGAACGGGATGTCGGGCGAGAGCGCTCGGGTGATGAGCAGCCGCAGCGCCTCGCTCACGGTGGCGATCGCGAGGTGGTTGCTCACGGGTTCGTCCCCTCGGTCATGTGCCCCACCCGCCCGCTCATGAGGTCTCCCGGTCGAGGTACTTGTCCAGGTCGAGGGCCGGGCCCGGGCGGGCGGCCGCCGGCTTGGGCGGTCCGGCCGGGGTGCGCTGGGCGGCCTTGACCTCGACCCGCCCGATCTGGACCCGCACCACCCGCTCGACCGGCCGCTGCCGGCGTCGGGCCCCGGTCCCGTGCGCCCGGCCCGGAGCAGCTGCCCCGGCGGCCCGCCGTACGGACGCCGGTGCGGCGGCCGGCCGGGCCGGTACGGGCGGTGCCGCGGTCGGCGGCTCGGGGGCGGCCGCCAGGTGTCGTGCGGTGACGGGCGTCGGTACGGCTGCCGGGCGGGCGGCCTCCCTCCGCACCGCCGGCTCGACGGCCGGTGCGGCACCGGGGGTGACCGGCGGCGCGATCAGCAGCGGCGTGCGCGGCAGCGGAAGGACGGGTGCGACAGCCGGCCTGTCCTCACCGACCACCGCCCGCAGCGCCCTTTCGACCGGCGCCGCGGGCGGCGTCGCCGGCGGCCGGGGGAGTGGCACGGGAACGGGTCGTCCGCCCGAGCGGCCCGGCCCGAACGACTCCTCGTCCACGACCGGCGGCGCCGGAGCGAGCGCGTCGAGCCGTTCGAACGGCCCCGGCAGGCGCGGACGCACCCGTACCCCGGTCCGGTCCCTGCCCGGGCCGCCCTTCGCCACCAGGCGGTCGAAGTGGTCAGGCATCTGCACACAGCTCCAGGTAGTAGCGGCGCCGCAGTGGGCTGAGCGCCAGAATCTCCGCCTCGCTCCAGCCGTAGGCGGTGGCCAGGAGGTGGACATGGAGCAGGGTCGCCCGGGCCCAGTCGTCCAGCTCCTCCCAGAGGTAGGAGGCGATGTCCAGCTCGGCGAGGGCCTGCTCGCCGCACTCGGGGCAGCCGAGGTGCAGCCGGACGTCGGCGCAGGGGTCGGCTGCGGCGGCGGCCTCGGCCACGCGCCGCTGGACCGGTTCGGGGAGCTGCCGGGCGGCGACCGGCTCCCCGCCGTGCTCGGCGATCAGCACGCACCGCTCCAGCACCACGGCCCTGGCCTGGTCCGCGGGGGTCTGTTCGGCGGCGGCCAGATCGCCGGGGGTGGGCAGCCGGAAGCCGACCTGCCAGCCGTCCAGCTCCACCCGCAGCGGGCCGTCCGCCGGCCGCGCGGCACCGACCACCTCCCCGGAGTCGAAGGCGAACTCCATCTCCTCCGCGCAACTCGGGCAGCTGACCCGCACATTGAGCCGTTCGCCGAACAACTCGGCGCGCAGGCCGTACAGTTCGGCGTCCCGATGGCCGAGTGGAACGGCCAGCAGCTCCTCCGTCCCGGCGCCCGGACGGGCGACGGCGTGCAGCAGCAGGGCCCGCCCGGTGCGGCCGGCCGCCAGCCCGGCCTCCCAGGCGGCCAACAGGGCGGCCTCGCCGGCGAGTTCCATCGGTCGGCCGCTCAGGCCGGCTGCTGGAACGAGGGCTCTTCCGGTTCGGGCGTCTCCTCGTCCCGCTCCCAGCCCTCCACTTCCAGCTTGAGGCTCTGGATCGCCACCGCGTTGGCGTTGGCGTCCAGTTCGCCGAGCACCTGGTACTCACTCGGCCAGGCGCGGTACAGCTTGTGGGCGACCGCCACCTGACCGGCCTCGTTGAGCACCTGGATCACCAGGTCCTTGCGGAAGTCCCGCAACGAGACCTCCGCCCCGCGGCCCGCGCCGACCATCCAGACCTTGTTGGCCCAGCGGTCGAACTCCGGGTCGTGAGTGACCCCGCGCTCCAGGGTGACCGCCTCGAAGTCGGTGCGCCCCGGCGACTTGCGCGGCGCGCTCGGATCGCCCCCGCTGCGGTGCTTCACCACCTCGGTGGTGCGCTTGAGCGGGCTGATCTTGCTGATTCCGGCGACGACCCGACCGTCCCAGACGACCAGGAACTTGAAATTCTTGTACGGATCGAACCGGTGCGGATTGACGGTGAACTCGACCATGGAGATCCTAAACCTCGAACTGTCCGGCGAGCTGCTCGATCTTGACGATCACGAATTCCGCGGGCTTGAGTGGCGCGAATCCGACCACGACGTTCACCACACCGCGATTGATGTCGTCCTGCGTGGTGGTGTCCTTGTCGCACTTGACGAAATAGGCCGAGCGCGCCGACGTGCCCTGGAACGCGCCCTGCTGGAACAGCGAGTGCAGGAACGCGCCCACGTTCAGCCGGATCTGCGCCCACAGCCGCTCGTCGTTGGGCTCGAACACGACCCATTTGGTGCCGCGGTAGAGGCTCTCCTCCAGCATCAGCGCCAGGCGCCGCACCGGGACGTACTTCCACTGCGAGCTGAGCACGTCGGCGCCCGCCATGGTCCGCGCGCCCCAGGCCACCGGGCCCACCACCGGGAACGTCCGAAGGCAGTTCACCGCGAGCGGGTTCAGCAGGCCGTTCTCCCGGTCCGTCAGCGGGACGGTCAGCGCGCGCACCCCGGGCAGTCCGGCCTCGGTGCCCGCGGGTGCCTTCCACACGCCCCGCTGGCCGTCGGTGCGCGCCATCACGCCGGCGATGGTGCCCGACGGCGGGAAGCTGCGCAGCCGGCCGGTGAGCGGGTCGACCAGCTCCAGGTGCGGGAAGTACAGCGCGGCGTGGTCGCTGCGCACCGAGTCGAAGGCGGACAGGCCCGCCCGGGCGGCGTCCAGTGTCGTCCACGCCTGCGGCGAGTCGACGATCAGGAACATCCGCTGCTCCACGCAGAGTGCCTGGGCGGCCGAGACGACCGTGACGGCGTCGTCCAGGCTGGCGTAGCCGGCCAGTTCCGGCAGCACCAGCAGGTTGACGTCCGGCACGTCGCGCAGGGCCTGGATGCCGGTCTTGCCGGCCTCGCTGCCGATCAGGTCGGTCATGCCGGGGGCTGCGCCGTCCTGGCCGCCGGCGAGGGCGAGGACCGGCGGGTTGACCGAGCCCTCCAGCCCGAGGTTGTTGGCGGCCTCACCGAGGAAGCGCACCACGTCGGCCGGGTCGGTGGAGCCGGCGACGACCTGGAGCTGCCGCCCGAACACGCTCACCCGGGTGCCCGCGAAGGCCCGCTTGCCCGGGGAGTCGGGCAGGGCCCGCAGCTTGCGCTCCAGCAGCAGGGCGAGTTCGGGGACGGTGGTCGGCGCGGTGCCGTCTGCGGCCGGGTCGTAGATCTTGACGGTCCGCGAGATGTCGGCGATCTTCACCTGGATCTCGTGGGTGAGGTCCGGCAGCGTGGCCGCGAAGGGCTTGGAGACGGTGCCCACCGGGTCCGGTCGGCTCTCCGCCAGGACCTTCGCCCGGACGACGCCCGAGCCGCTGTTCACCACCGTCTCGGCGAACCGGGGGCTGGCGGCCCGGACCGACAGGTCCGCGAAGGACTCCCGGACGGCGCCGGAGGTGTCGAAGACCTGGAGGTTGAAGGTCTCGGCCGGGGTCGGCGTCCGGTAGTCCACGGCGACCCGCAGCCCCCCGCCCCAGAGTCCCGGCTCGACGGCCGTGACCTCCAGGGCCGGGGTGGCGGTGGAGGACTGCGTCGAGTTGAGCGTGACGCCCGCGGCGGCGCCGGTGCCGGCCGCCGCGACCCGGACCACGACCCCGACCGAGCCCCCGTTGAGGAAGAACTGCTGGACGGCGTAGCTGACCGGGCTCTGACCCGCGAGTCCGCCGAAACGGCGTTCGAAGTCCGCGAAGCTGGTGATGGTGACCGGCTGGTCGAGCGGGCCGCGCCGGGTGGCCCCGACGAAGGCGGTCACCGAGGTGCTCACCGCGGTGATGGTACGGACGCCGCTGGGAAGCTCTTCGATGTAGACGCCCGGGTAGGTCGGTGTCGTCGGCAATTCCCCCTCCGTTCACTTCGTGCATCAAGAGGCCGTTGAATGGGATCCGGATGCATTGGTGGCAGGCTCAGTCTCGGATTCAGGTGACAATTCGTCAAGGCCTGAACGTGAAAGGCTAATTGTATTACTGGGCCTGATTTCGGGGTTGCGGAATATGGTGGTCCGCAACCCTTGTGCGGGCGCCCGTCAGCCGCCTTCGGGCAGGTTCCGGTAGTCGGGTCGGGCCGGCGTGGGGTCCGGCGGCGTCGTTGCGGGCGCGGGCGCGGGCGCGGGCGCGGGCTCCGGCTCGGGCTCCGGCGTCGTTGCGGGCGTGGGTGCGGGTGCGGACGGCGCAGGCGTAGGTGCGGCGGGCGCAGGTGCGGGTGCGGCAGGTGCGGGTGCGGGTGCGGGTGTGGGCGCGGGGACCGGCGGCTGGTAGGACGGCGGCCGGGCGGCCCCCAGGAACCAGCCCCAGCTCGCGCCGAACCGGTGCTCCAGGAACCGGAACGCGGCGTAGTAGACCGTACCGAAGCCGGTGACCAGGGCGGAGGTGACGGAGGCGTTGTCCAGGTGGATGCCGAGCCGCGCGGCCTGCACCACGAGGAACGCGACGATGTAGGGCACGCACGTGCGCCACAGCGACAGGGCGAGTTGGTACATCTGTCCTCCTCGGCCGGTGTCAGCCGACGACGGTGAAGCCGTGCGCCTGGCCGAGCCGGGTCAGCGAGTTGATGCCGGGTATGCCGTCCGCCTGCTGCCCGCCGTACCCGTACCGGCGCTGCAACTCGGCGTAGGCGTCGACGGTCTTCGTGCCGAACGAGCCGTCGGCCCACTGCCGGTCGAGCAGCCCCTCGGCGACGAGCGCCCGCTCCACCGTGTACACGTCGTCCGGGTACGTGGTGGCGCCCTGGGCCGCGTCCGGGTCCTGGCGAGCCGCCGCGACCACCCTCGACTTCGACACCTCGGCGAGCGGGACGGCCCCGCCGAGCAGCCGGCGCAGCGAGGCCTCGCCGGGCACGCCGTCCGCGTCCCCGCCGGAGTAGCCCAGACCGCGCTGGAAGTCGGCGTAGTTGAGGGTGTCGGCGTCGGTCCAGTCCGGGCCGGGGCCCTGGCTGTAGTGCGAGCCGAAGTCCGCCGCCACCAGCGCCTCGCCGACGAGGGTGACCTGCGGACCGTGCGCGCCGTAGCCGTACGGCAGGCCGCCGACGCTGTTCTGGTACCGGGCCGGGGTCGGCTCCGGGGTCGGGTCCGGCTGGGGCGCGGGCTGTTGGGGCGGGGTGACCACCGTGCCGGAGGGGCGCGGCGCACCCGACGTCACCCAGGCGTACAGCGCCGGGCCGGGACAGTCGGTCGAGTAGCCGTCCTGGTGCCCCTTGATCTCCGGGCCCGCCGGGCCCTGCTGCTCGCAGTACTCGATCGCGTCCCGCAGCCCGTTGAGCTGGTCCGGGGTGGGCACGGTCGAGCCGGAGGCGCCGACCAGCCCGCACACCGCGTAGTGCGCCTCGTTGAGCGGGACATCGCCGTTGGCGCTGTTGCGCCGGTTCAGCCCGCGGCCCTCGAACACGTGGCCGTGCTCGCAGACCACGAAGCTGTAGCCGATGTCCGACCAGCCGTCGTCGTCCATGTGCGAGGCCTGGAGGCGCCGTACGTAGGCCGGGCAGGTGTCGTGGCTGTCGAAGGTGTACGCCGTGCCGAGATAGTGCACCTTCACTCCGGCGCGCGGACCGGCGTACAGGATCGAACCGTTGGGCTCGCGCCAGGGCCGCGCGCCCCACTGGTCCCGGGGCACCAGCTGGAGCCCCGGCCAGTCGGGCGGCTGCGGCCCCGGGGTCGGGGTCGGCGCGGGAGGCTCGGGGTCCGGGGTCCGGCCGGCGCCGGCCCACGCCCGCAACTCGTCCAGCGAGCCGTTGAACACGTCCGCGTCGAGCGGGTCGTCGCTGTACTGGTGGAAGCGCCAGGACGCCTGGATCCGCGGCGAACCCGCGGGCACGTAGTCCGCTATCCACAGGAAGTCACCGGCGTTGTCGTCCGTCCGGAACCAGTAGTCCCGGTTGGTGTAGAGCCCGACCAGGCGGTCCGGGTAACGCTGCTTGACCGCCGCCAGCCACCGGTTCTTCGCCTCGGTCGCGTCGCCGTCGCCGACCGACTGTCCGTACGGCTCGAAGTCCAGCACCAGCAGCTCGCCCGCGGGCACTTGCCCCACGACCCGGCAGAAGTGCTCCACCTCACCGTCGACCGGGTTCTCCGCGTGCAGGAAGTGGTAGTGCCCGACCACCAGCCCGCGCCCCCGGGCGTCCGCGAGCTTGTCGGTGTACCCCGACTGGCCGGTGTGGCCGCCTTCGGTGGCCTTGATGAAGACGAATTCCGCGTCCCCCGGGATGCCCGACTGGAAGTCGGAGACGTCATAACCCTTCGCGTATGCCATCAGGATGCTCCCCCTTTGCGCCGATGGCAGCCACGGCCGACCGGCCCCATCCCCCGGGGCGCCGACGCCGGCCAGAGCGTCATGTTCACTCCACATGACAACTGACTGAGCGTCAACTCCCTTGATTTGAAGGTGTTCTGTTGATTCTGCGGGCCTCCTGCGAGTGGCCCGTTCAGCAGACCTGTGCCACTGGCACATTTGCCGGACGACACGCCGACGCGAGGGTGTTCGGAGGGGCCCGTCCGGTGGTCGGGGGGGCGTGGTCGGGCCGG
>NZ_JBIVVI010000124.1:0-11920 GCF_044757675.1 Kitasatospora sp. NPDC091257 | reverse complement strand
CCCGACGCCGACGCCGACCGCGACCGCGACCCCGACCCCCACGCCGTCGACCACGCCCCCGGCCACGCCGACCCCGTCGGCCACGCCCACCCCGAGCAAGACCCCGACGCCGACCCCGACGCCCACCACCAGCGCGCCGGCGCTCGCCCAGACCGGTAGCAGCGACTCGACCCCGATCATCGCGGCGGCCGGCGGCGGCGTGCTGCTGGTCGGCGGCGCGCTCGTCCTGCTCGCCCGCAAGCGCCGCGGCGGCAGCGAGAGCTGACACCCCGGCCCGATGACCACGACGCCCCCCGGCCCAAGGCGGCCGGGGGGCGTCGTGCGTCGGTACCCGCCGACCTACTCCCAGCGGAAGAAGCGGGCGGCCGCGGCCAGGCCGAGCACCGACCAGCCGGCCAGGACGCCGAGGTCGGCCCACGGCACCCCGGCACCGTTCTGGAGCACCGACCGCAGGCCGTCCGAGAGCGCCGAGATCGGCAGCAGCTCCAGCACCGACCGCACGGCCTCGGGGAACCTGGTCAGCGGCACGATCACCCCGCCGCCGAGCAGCAGCAGGACGAACACCAGGTTGGCGCCGGCCAGGGTGGCCTCGGCCTTCAGGGTGCCGGCCATCAGCAGGCCGAGCCCGGAGAACGCGGCGGTGCCGAGGACCAGCAGCGCGGCGACGGTCAACGGGTCGCCGTGCGGGGACCAGCCGAGGGCCAGCGCGATCACCGACAGCAGCGCCACCTGCAGCGCCTCCGTCACCAGGACGCAGCCGGTCTTGGCGGTCAGCAGCGCCCAGCGCGGCAGCGGGCTGGCGCCGAGCCGCTTCAGGACGCCGTAGCGGCGCTCGAACCCGGTGGCGATGGCCTGGCCGGTGAAGGCGGTGGACATCACGGCCAGCGCCAGCAGGCCGGGCGCCAGGAAGTCGACCCGCTGGCCGGGGCCCTCGACCGCGACGACGTCCACGGCGGAGAACAGCACCAGCAGCACGGTCGGGATGACCACGGTGAGCAGCAGCTGCTCGCCGTTGCGCAGCAGCATCCGGGTCTCGAACGCGGTCTGGGCGAGCAGCATCCGGCCGACGGGCGCGGGGCCCGGCGCGGGGGAGTAGTCGGTCGTGGCGGCGGTCATGGTTCCCTCACTCCGTTCGCTCACGAGCGCAGCTCCCGTCCGGTCAGGTCGAGGAAGACGTCCTCCAGGCTGCGGCGCTGGACGGACAGCCGTTCGGGCAGGACGCCGGAGGCCGCGCACCAGCCGGTGACGGTGGCCACCAGCTTCGGGTCGACGGGCGCCTCGACGCGGTAGCTGCCGGGGGCGGTCTCGGTGGCCGCGGCGCCCTCGGGCAGCTCCTTGAGCAGCGGGCCGAGGTCGAGGCCGGGCGGGCCGTCGAAGCGCAGGGAGTCCTCGGCGCCGCCGCGGCACAGCTCCTCGGTGGTGCCGTCGGCGATCACCCGGCCGCGGTCCACGACGGCGACCCGGTCGGCGAGCTGCTCGGCCTCGTCCATGTGGTGGGTGGTGACGACCACGGTGACGCCGTCCCGGCGCAGGTCGCGCACCAGCTCCCAGGTGGCCCGCCGGGCCTGTGGGTCGAGGCCCGCGGTGGGCTCGTCCAGGAAGACCAGCTCGGGGCGGCCGACCACGGCCATCGCCAGGGCGAGCCGCTGCTGCTGGCCGCCGGACAGCCGCCGGTAGGCGGTGCGGCCGCAGGAGCCGAGGCCGAGGCGCTCGACCAGGGCGTCCACGTCCAGCGGGTGGGCGTGCAGCTTGGCGGTGTGCCGCAGCATCTCGACGGCGCGCGCGCCCGCGTACACGCCGCCGGACTGCAGCATGACGCCGATCCGGGGCCGCAGCGCGGCGCTCCGGGCGACCGGGTCGAGGCCGAGGACCCGGACGGTGCCGGCGTCGGGGCGGCGGTAGCCCTCGCAGGTCTCGATGGTGGTGGTCTTGCCGGCGCCGTTGGGGCCGAGGACGGCGGTGATCGCGCCGGCCGGGATGGTGAGGTCGAGGCCGTCCACCGCGAGCTTGTCGCCGTAGCGTTTGACCAGCCCGGCGATCTGGACCGCGGGTTCGGAGTGCATACCGGCGAGTGTAAGAGGGCCTGACGCGCGGGCCGGACGGCGGCTCGATGATCGTTTTCGCAGGTCAGGTAAGGCTAACCTGCGTGACAGATGACACCGGTGAGGCCTGGATCACGGGTTGTCCCGACGGAAGGAATTACGCAACACTGGTGTTGTGAAAAACATGCGCGAGCACGCCCAGCAGCAGGAGGCCGAGACGGCCTCCTCCTGCGACGTGCCCGTGACGGCGGCCGAGGTGCTGCTGGAGGGCCACCGGGCCACCCGGGACCGGGTCGCCCGGTCGATCCTGGACCACGGCCCCTCCTCCGCCGCCGACCTGGCGAACCGGCTCGGCCTCACCGCCGCCGCCGTCCGCCGCCACCTCGACGGGCTGGTCGCCACCCGTCTGGTCGAGTCCCGCGAACAGCGGGTCTACGGAAGCCGCGGCCGGGGCCGTCCGGCCAAGGTCTTCGCCCTCACCGACGCCGGCCGGGACGCCTTCTACCAGGCGTACGACCAGCTCGCCGCCGACGCGCTGCGCTGGATCGCGGACTCGGTGGGCGGCGGCAAGGCGGGGGAGGAGGCGGTCGCCGCCTTCGCCCGCGCCCGGTTCGGCCAGCAGGCCGAGAAGTACCTGGAGGCCCTGCGCCTGGCCGCCGCCGGGGAACGCACCGAGGCGCTGGCCCAGGCGCTGAGCGCGGACGGGTACGCTGCCACGGTGCGGCGTGTCCCGTCGGCCGCGGCCAAGGCCCCGGCGGGCGCCCAGCTCTGCCAGCACCACTGCCCGGTCGCGCACATCGCCGAGCAGTTCCCGCAGCTCTGCGAGGCGGAGACCGAGGTCTTCTCCCGGCTCCTGGGCACCCATGTGCAACGGCTGGCCACGATCGCCCACGGCGACGGGGTCTGCACCACCTATGTGCCGGCACCCGGTGCCGCATCGTCGCCCGCCCAGCCCCCGGCGGGACGCGGCTCCGATGCAGTGCCGACTGCCGGTACGTCCACCGAAGATTCAGCGTCCGCGCGTTAGGAAGCTCGCATGACTGACACCGTTTCGCACCCCGAGCTCGAAGGCCTCGGCAATTACGAGTACGGCTGGGCCGACCCGGACACCGCCGGTGCCGCGGCCAAGCGCGGGCTCAGCGAGGAGGTCGTCCGCGACATCTCGGCGAAGAAGAACGAGTCCGAGTGGATGCTGAACCTGCGGCTCAAGGGCCTGAAGCTGTTCGGCAAGAAGCCCATGCCGACCTGGGGCTCCGACCTCTCCGGCATCGACTTCGACAACATCAAGTACTTCGTCCGCTCCACCGAGAAGCAGGCCGAGTCCTGGGAGGACCTGCCCGCGGACATCAAGGCCACCTACGACAAGCTCGGCATCCCGGAGGCGGAGAAGCAGCGCCTGGTCGCCGGTGTCGCCGCCCAGTACGAGTCCGAGGTCGTCTACCACCAGATCCGTGAGGACCTGGAGGAGCAGGGCGTCATCTTCCTGGACACCGACACCGCGCTGCGCGAGCACCCGGAGATCTTCAAGGAGTACTTCGGCACCGTGATCCCGGTCGGCGACAACAAGTTCGCCGCGCTGAACACGGCCGTGTGGTCCGGCGGCTCGTTCATCTACGTGCCGAAGGGCGTGCACGTGGACATCCCGCTCCAGGCCTACTTCCGGATCAACACCGAGAACATGGGTCAGTTCGAGCGGACGCTGATCATCGTCGACGAGGACGCCTACGTCCACTACGTCGAGGGCTGCACCGCCCCGATCTACTCCTCCGACTCGCTGCACTCGGCGGTCGTGGAGATCATCGTCAAGAAGGGCGGCCGCTGCCGCTACACGACCATCCAGAACTGGTCGAACAACGTCTACAACCTGGTCACCAAGCGCGCCGTGGCGTACGAGGGCGCGACCATGGAGTGGGTCGACGGCAACATCGGCTCCAAGGTCACCATGAAGTACCCGGCCGTCTACCTGATGGGCGAGCACGCCAAGGGCGAGACCCTGTCGATCGCCTTCGCGGGCGAGGGCCAGCACCAGGACGCCGGCGCGAAGATGGTGCACATGGCGCCGAACACCTCCTCCAACATCGTCTCCAAGTCGGTGGCGCGCGGCGGCGGCCGGACCTCCTACCGCGGCCTGATCGAGATCGGCGAGGGCTCCAAGGGCGCCAAGTCCAACGTGCTGTGCGACGCGCTGCTGGTGGACACCATCTCCCGCTCGGACACCTACCCGTACGTGGACGTCCGCGAGGACGACGTGTCCATGGGCCACGAGGCGACCGTCTCCAAGGTCAGCGAGGACCAGCTCTTCTACCTGATGAGCCGCGGCCTGACCGAGTTCGAGGCGATGGCGATGATCGTCCGCGGCTTCGTCGAGCCGATCGCGCGCGAGCTGCCGATGGAGTACGCGCTGGAGCTCAACAGGCTGATCGAGCTGCAGATGGAGGGCGCGGTCGGCTGACCCCAGGCCGCCGCCGCCGTCCACTCATTTCCGAGGAAGAGAGCACTACGAACAGCCATGGCTGAGCAGAACACCACCGGCTCCACCACCGCCGGGTCGATCGAGGTCGGCACCGCCGGCGCGGGCGCGCAGCTCGCCGGCCCCGGCACCGGCCGCACCGCGGTCCAGCAGCCGATCGACGCGCGCGTCGCGGTCAAGCCGTCCTTCGACGTGAACGACTTCCCGGTGCCCACCGGCCGCGAGGAGGACTGGCGGTTCACCCCGCTGCACCGCCTCGGCGGGCTGCACGACGGCACCGCCGCCTCCGCCCCGCGCGGTGAGGACAAGGTCGAGTTCACGCTGCCGGACGGCGTCACCGCCGAGACCGTCGGCCGGGACGACGCCCGCCTGGGCAAGGCCGGCAAGCCGGTCGACCGGGTCGCCGCGCAGGCGTTCAGCGCCTTCGAGCAGGCACTGGTGGTCACCGTCCCCAAGGAGTCGGTGCTGGCCGAGCCGGTCAGGATCGACGTGCGCGGCGAGGGCGGCGTCCGCTTCGCCCACGTGGTGATCGACGTCAAGCCGTTCGCCGAGGCCGTCGTGGTGCTGAACCACGAGGGCACCGGCACCCGGGCCGCCAACGTCGAGCTGCTGGTCGGCGAGGGCGCCAAGCTCACCTTCGTCTCCGTGCAGGACTGGGAGCGCGACGCCGTCCACGCCGCCCAGCACAACGCGCTGATCGGCCGGGACGCCTCCTTCAAGTCCGTGGTCGTCACCTTCGGCGGCGACCTGGTCCGCCTGCACCCGCGGGTCGCCTACGCGGGCCCCGGCGGCGAGGCCGAGCTGTTCGGCCTCTACTTCGCCGACGCCGGCCAGCACCTGGAGCACCGCCTGGTGATCGACCACGACACGCCGCACTGCCGGTCGAACGTGGCGTACAAGGGCGCGCTCCAGGGCCAGGACGCGCACGCGGTCTGGGTCGGCGACGTGCTGATCCGCGCCGCCGCGGTCGGCACCGACACCTACGAGCTCAACCGGAACCTGGTGCTCACCGACGGCGCCCGGGTCGACTCGATCCCGAACCTGGAGATCGAGACCGGCGAGATCGTCGGCGCCGGCCACGCCTCGGCGACCGGCCGCTTCGACGACGAGCAGCTGTTCTACCTGCAGGCCCGCGGCATCCCGGCCGACGAGGCGCGCCGCCTGGTCGTGCGCGGCTTCTTCGCCGAGCTGCTCCAGCAGATCGGCGTGGCCGAGGTCCAGGACCAGCTCATGGAGAAGATCGACGCCGAGCTGGAATCGGCGGTCTGAACGCGATGACCTTCCTCCGTGCCTGCGCGCTGAGCGACCTCCAGGAGGACGTTCCCAAGCGCGTGGACCTCAACGGCGTGCCGGTCTCCGTCGTCCGCACCGACGAGGGGGTGTTCGCGGTCAACGACACCTGCTCGCACGCGAACGTCTCGCTCTCCGAGGGCGAGGTCGAGGACTGCATGATCGAGTGCTGGCTGCACGGCTCCAGCTTCGACCTGCGCACCGGCAAGCCGTCCGGCCTGCCCGCCACCAAGCCGGTCGCTGTCTACCCCGTAAAGATCGAAGGGGACGATGTGCTCGTCTCCGTCAACCAGGAGTCCTGAGTACACATGGCAACCCTTGAAATCCGCGACCTGCACGTCTCCGTGGACGCCGAGAACGGCCCGCGCGAGATCCTGAAGGGCGTGGACCTGACCGTGAAGCAGGGCGAGACCCACGCCATCATGGGTCCGAACGGCTCCGGCAAGTCCACCCTCGCCTACTCGCTGGCCGGCCACCCCAAGTACACCGTCACCGGCGGCTCGGTGCTGCTGGACGGCGAGGACGTCCTGGAGATGTCCGTCGACGAGCGCGCCAAGGCCGGCGTCTTCCTGGCCATGCAGTACCCGGTCGAGGTCCCCGGAGTCTCGGTCAGCAACTTCCTGCGCACCGCCGCCACCGCCGTCCGCGGCGAGGCCCCCAAGCTGCGGCTGTGGGTGAAGGAGGTCAAGGAGGCGATGGCCGCCCTCCAGATGGACCCGGCCTTCGCCGAGCGCAACGTCAACGAGGGCTTCTCCGGCGGTGAGAAGAAGCGCCACGAGATCCTCCAGCTGGAGCTGCTCAAGCCGAAGATCGCGATCCTCGACGAGACCGACTCCGGCCTGGACGTCGACGCGCTGCGGGTCGTCTCCGAGGGCATCAACCGGGTCCGCTCGACCGGTGAGGTCGGCACCCTGCTGGTGACCCACTACACCCGCATCCTGCGGTACATCAAGCCCGACCACGTCCACGTCTTCGCGGGCGGCCGCATCGTCGAGTCCGGCGGCGCCGAGCTGGCCGACAAGCTGGAGGAAGAGGGCTACGAGTCGTATGTGAAGGGGGGCGCGTCCGAGTGACCCATCCGTTTGCGGGACTGCTCGACACCGACGCGATCCGCAAGGACTTCCCGGTCCTCCAGCGGGTGCTGCACGACGACAAGCCGCTGGTCTACCTGGACAACGCGGCCACCTCGCAGAAGCCGCGTCAGGTGCTGGACGCCCTGAACGCCTACTACGAGCGGCACAACGCCAACGTCCACCGCGGCGTGCACGTGCTCGCCGAGGAGGCCACGGCGCTGTACGAGGGCGCCCGGGACAAGGTCGCGGCCTTCGTCAACGCGCCGAGCCGCAACGAGGTGATCTTCACCAAGAACGCCTCGGAGTCGCTCAACCTCGTCGCCAACATGCTGGCCTGGGCCGACGAGCCCTACCGGGTGGACGCCGACTCCGAGATCGTCATCACGGAGATGGAGCACCACTCCAACATCGTCCCGTGGCAGCTGCTGTCGCAGCGCAGCGGCGCGAAGCTCAAGTGGTTCGGGCTGACCGACGAGGGTCGGCTCGACCTGTCGAACATCGACGAGCTGATCACCGAGAAGACCAAGGTGGTCTCCTTCACCCTGGTCTCCAACCTGCTCGGCACGATCAACCCGGTCGAGACGATCGTCCGCAAGGCCCAGTCGGTCGGCGCGCTGGTCGTCATCGACGCCTCGCAGGCCGCGCCGCACATGGTGCTGGACGTGCAGGCGCTGGAGGCCGACTTCGTCGCCTTCACCGGCCACAAGATGCTGGCCCCGACCGGCATCGGCGTGCTCTGGGGCCGTCAGGAGCTGCTGGAGGACCTCCCGCCGTTCCTCGGCGGCGGCGAGATGATCGAGACCGTCACCATGGGCTCGTCCACCTACGCCCCGGCGCCCCACAAGTTCGAGGCCGGCACCCCGCCGATCGCCCAGGCGGTCGGGCTCGGCGCGGCCATCGACTACCTCCAGGGCATCGGCATGGAGAAAATCGCGGCGCACGAGCACGCGATCACCGAGTACGCCGTCGAGCGGCTGCTGGAGGTCCCGGACCTGCGGATCATCGGGCCGCGCACGGCCGTGGACCGCGGTGCCGCGATCTCCTTCACCCTCGGCGACATCCACCCGCACGACGTGGGCCAGGTGCTGGACGAGCAGGGCATCGCCGTGCGCGTCGGCCACCACTGCGCGCGGCCGGTGTGCCTGCGGTACGGAATTCCGGCGACCACGCGGGCGTCGTTCTATCTGTACTCGACGCCGGGCGAGGTCGACGCGCTGATCGACGGCCTGCACCACGTCCGGAACTTCTTCGGCTGAGGGACGGGGCAGGACGACCATGAAGCTCGACTCGATGTACCAGGACATCATCCTGGACCACTACCGCAACCCGCACGGCAAGGGGCTGCGGGACGGTGACGCCGAGGTGCACCACGTCAACCCGACGTGCGGCGACGAGATCACCCTGCGGGTGAAGCTCGACGGCGCCACCGTCACCGACGTCTCGTACGAGTCGCAGGGCTGTTCGATCAGCCAGGCGAGCGCCTCGGTGCTCAACGACCTGGTGGTCGGCAAGACCGTGGGCGAGGCGCAGGCGGTCCAGGAAGCCTTCCTGGAGCTGATGCAGAGCAAGGGTCAGGGCGAGGGCGACGAGGAGGTGCTGGAGGACGCGGTCGCGTTCGCCGGCGTCTCCAAGTACCCGGCCCGGGTCAAGTGCGCCCTGCTCAGCTGGATGGCCTGGAAGGACGCCACCGCCCAGGCGCTCGCCCACAACCCCGCCGTGAACGACTGACCCCGCAGAGGAGGACAAGACCATGAGTGACGAGAGCACCACCACCACCACCGGCACCGAGGCCCCCGCTGCGGAGCAGCAGACCGGCACCGTCATCGTCGGCACCACCGCCGGCACCGTCTCGGTCGAGGACCTGACCGAGGCCCTGATGGACGTCGTCGACCCCGAACTGGGCATCGACGTCGTCAACCTGGGCCTGATCTACGGCATCCACATCGACGAGTCCGACGTGGCCACCATCGACATGACGCTCACCTCGGCGGCCTGCCCGCTGACCGACGTCATCGAGGACCAGGCCAAGACGGCCACCGACGGCCTGGTGCAGGACCTGCGCATCAACTGGGTCTGGATGCCGCCGTGGGGCCCCGACAAGATCACCGACGACGGCCGCGACCAGCTCCGCGCCCTCGGCTTCAACGTCTGAGGCCCGCCGTACGGAACGCCGCTGCCCGGGACTCCGGGCGGCGGCGTCTCCGCGTCTCCGCTTCGCCCGCCGCCGGGTGAACACCCGCGCGTGATCTGCTTCGTCGAGCAGGTTCACCGCCGTTCCCCACCATCCACCCCCCACCCGCCTGCTGGCGGGTGCCCGCCCCGGGCTTGGCCGCGTGTCGTCCGGCCGGGCGGCACGCGGCGCTGATGGGGTAGGGCGACGACGTACCCGCCGGAGCCCCTGCGGATCGGTGGGACGACGTGGCTCAGGCGGCGGCGTATGCGGGACGACGACGATGGACGCGCATCGGGAGTGTCAGCTCATGTTGCCGGACCCCGGGGTGTTGGCGCGCTGCCGGGGGCACCTGTTTTCGGTTGGATTACTGAACGTGCCACGACACTTGACGCTGCGTGAGTTTTTGTGGCATCCAGTGCGCTGATGCGACTACCGGGTTGCGGTTACCCGGCGGCGAGGAGGTCCCCGCGTTCGACGGCCTCGTGGAGGACCGTGGCGAACTCGCTGGGCAGGAGGTTGACCGCGTCGAGGGCCTCGCTGGTGAGAGGGATCTCCTCCAAGAGGTACTCGCCTCGGCCTTCCTGGCTGAACTCGGGCCCGGTGCGGTCCTCGAAGCTCCACTTCTCGATGGTGGCGAGGTAGAAGTCCTGGCGCTCGCCGTCGGTTTCGACGGTGTGGAGGAGACTGACGATCTCGGCCTCACCGGCGATCTCCTCGCGGACCTCGCGCAGCAGGGCGTCCTCGGGGCTGGCGTCAGTGGGCTCGATCTTGCCGCCGACGATCACCCAGTACGGGTCGGTGCCGGGTCGGATGCGCTTGATCAGCAACATGGTGTCGTTCGGGGTGAGGAGGACGGCGCGGACGCGGTGCTGCATGGTGGCCTGCTTCCTGTTCGGTGGCGTGGGGCGGTGAGCGAAGGAGCCTGCCCCACATGCAACGACTGGCCGATGGTGAAGGACGCGCTGCACAGGGTCGCGCGCCGAGCTCACCGGCGAACAGCAGACCTTCGGGGATGTTGATGGCTGTCCCTACTGCATGCACACCCCAGGTGAGTGCGTCGCTGTGGTAAGGGCGCTTGAAGCTGTGGAGCGGCGAAGGAAAGCCCAGTCGGAGCAGGCCCGCCCGGACACTTGCGCCGAACTGTAGCTGTCCCTCGCGCTTTCGGTCATGACACCTGGCGGCCGAGCACAGCTGAGATCGCCCGCTCGTGGACGACACCGGCCCGGACGAGGCGGGCGGCGCGGCGCCTCGGCCACGACGCCAACCACATGTGGACGGCCTTCGGGCCCACCAACGTGGCCATCCACCGGATCTCGACCGCCATGGAGCTCGGCGACGTCCAGATCGCCCTCGACCAAGGTCCGCGCGTGGACTCCTCGACCCTGCCGCTCGAACGCCGAGTACGGCACGCACTCGATATCGCCCGCGCCCACAGCGCGCAGAGCCGCATGGACGAGGCCCTCGCCCTCGTACTGGACGCCGAGGAGCTGGCCCCCGAGCAAGTCCGCTACCACTTCATCCCCCGACACCTGGTGACCAACTGGGTCCGCCAACAGCGCGGCAAACCCGGCTACTTGCTGGCAGGCGTCGCGCAGCGGCTCCAGATCGTCGCGTGACGCGGCTGGGCGGTTACAGTCGTCGCCATGAGCGACTCCCAGTCCCACGAGGTCGTGGCCCAGCCCCGCACCGCCGCCGGCGTGCTCTTCTTCGACGAGGACGACCGTGTCCTCCTCGTGAAGCCGACCTACAAGCCCGGCTGGGAGATCCCCGGCGGCTACCTGCATGCCGGCGAGGCCCCGAGCGAGGGCGCCGCCCGTGAGGTCAAGGAGGAGCTCGGCATCACCCCGCCGATCGGCCGCCTGCTCGTCGCCGACTGGGCACCCCACCCCGCCGAGGGCGACAAGCTCCTCTTCGTCTTCGACGGCGGCGTCCTCCCCGCCGACGAACTCGACGACATCACCGTCGACCAGGTCGAGATCGGCGAGTACGCCTTCCACGCCACCGACCAGCTCGACGCACTCCTCATCCCGCGCCTCGCCCGCCGCGTCCACGCCGCCTGCGTCGCCAGGACGCAGTCCGCGACCGTCTACCTGGAGCACGGAGCGACTCGCCCGTAGGGGGACGTGTCGGCGATCTCGTGTCAGCGCCGTGGTTGGCGTCGCGCGCCTTCGGGTGGATCTGCTCCTGGACGACCGCGTCGGTGACCTTGCTGATCAGGTCCGGACTGACCTCGGCCCCGTAGATCTGGGCCAGGTGCGAGCGGATGTCCCGAACCGACATGCCGCGCGTGTACAGCGACAGGACGCGGTCGTTGAAGCCTGCCAGCCGCCGGGCGTTCTTCGGCACCACCTACGGTTCGAAGTCGCCGTCGCGGTCTCCGGGCACCGCGACCGTGACCGCCCCGGCATCGGTGAGCACGGTCTTGGGCGATTCGCCGTTGCGGGAGTTGTCTGACCCGCGTCCTGCGGATGGTGCATCTCATGGCCGAGGTGCTGAGTCATCTCGGCTTCCGGGGCCCGTTCCAGCACGGCCCTGGTGATTTCCGTCAGCAGCCCGCCTTCACCCAGCAGGGCCGCCCCCGAGGCGTCGGCGCGGTCCATCAGCCGCTCGACGACCTCGTCGACCAACACATCCTCGGCCGCCGAGGCGACCGGTTCTCTGTCCGCCATGACGTGTCCGTCCCGCCTGGCCAGAGGACCCGAGGCCGAGCCTTCGGCCAGACTGTCCCATCACGGACTTACGCGATCTTGCAGACACGATCGCCGCGCGCCGCCGGCGGGGGGGGGGGGCGGGGGGGGGGGGGGGGCGGCAGAGCACCCCGAGTAACAACACGAACAACTAGTGAAAGCGGGTGGCGGCGTTGGGGTGGTTA
>NZ_JBIVVI010000123.1:0-11934 GCF_044757675.1 Kitasatospora sp. NPDC091257 | reverse complement strand
GGCATGACCAGCCCCGAGGGCCCCCCTGGCCACAACGCTCACGACGACGACCGGATCGGCCGGGCCCGGGTCGCCGACAGTCCCGAACTGCTGACCTACTACAAGGAGTTGGCCGAGCACGAGGCGGGCGCCCTGTGGACGGTCGCGAACGAGATCGAGCCCTGGTACCCGCAGCCGAAGTCCGTCCCGGTGCTCTGGCGCTACGCCGACCTCCGCCCGCTGGTGCGCAAGGCGCTGCCGCTGGTGAAGGCCGACGACGCCGGACGCCGGGTGGTGATGCTGGTGAACCCCGGCCGCCGCGAACTGAGCGCCGCCGTCGGCCTGTTGTACACCGGCCTGCAGATCATGGGGCCCGGCGAGGCGATGACGGCGCACCGCCACCAGGCCTCCGCGCTGCGCTTCGTCCACGAGGGCACCGGCGCCTGGACCGTCGTGGACGGACAGAAGCTGCAGGTCGGCCCGCGCGACTTCGCGATCACCCCGAACAACACCTGGCACGAGCACGGCAACGAGGCCGACGACGCCCCGGTGATCTGGCAGGACGGCCTGGACATCCCGCTGGTCAACACCCTCGACGCCAACTTCTACGAGGTCCACCCGGAGCTGTACCAGCGACCGGGGCCGGTCACCGGCTCCTCGCTGCTCAGCTACGGCGGCAACCTGCTGCCGTACGGCGTCGAGAAGTGGAGCCGGCCGTACTCCCCGCTGCTCGGCTGGCCCTGGGAGCCCAGCTACCACGCGCTGCGCCGGCTCGCCCGCGCCACCGAGGGATCGCCCTACGACGGCGTGATCATGGAGTACACCAACCCGGTCACCGGCGGCCCGGTGATGCCGACCATGTCCGCCCACCTGCAACTGCTGCGCCCGGGCCAGGCCACCCGCGCCCACCGGCACACCGGCTCGGTGGTGTACACCGCGGCCAAGGGGCGCGGCGCCTCGGTGATCGCCGGACAGCGCTTCGCATGGCAGCAGGGCGACATCTTCGTCGTCCCGTCCTGGGCCTGGCACGAGCACGAGAACCTCGACCGGGGCGAGGACGCCTGCCTGTTCTCCTTCAACGACTTCCCGGTGATGCACGCGCTCGGCCTCCACCGCGAGGAGGCCCACCCGGACGGGCAGCAGCCCACCGTCACCGCCGCCTGACCAGGAGCCCCACCACCATGCACCTGCTGACCTTCCGCACCGACGACGACGCCGACCCCGCCGGCCGCACCGAGGACGACGGCCATGACGACACCCCTCGCCTCGGCGCCCGGATCGACGGCGAACGGGTCGTCGACCTGACCGCCCTCGCCACCGCCGCCGGGGTCCGACTGCCCCCCGACCTCCTCGGGTTGATCCGCGCCGGAGAACCGGCCCTGGCCACCGTCCGCGACCTGCTGGCCGGGGCCCCGGCCAGCCGGCCGCTCGCCGAGGTCTCGCTGTGCGCGCCGCTGCGCCCCGGCAAGATCGTCGGCGTCGGCCTCAACTACGTGGAGCACGTGGCCGAGTCGCACCGCACCCTGGACACCGACCGCGAACTGCCCGACCGGCCGGTGCTGTTCGGCAAGCCCTCGACCGCCGTCACCGGCCCGGGCGGCCCCATCCTGCACAACGCCGACCTCACCAAGCAGCTCGACTGGGAGTGCGAACTCGCCGTGGTGATCGGCGCACCGGCCTTCCGGGTGGCCGAGGCGGACGCGCTGCGGCACGTGTTCGGCTACAGCATCGTCAACGACATCAGTGCCCGGGACCAGCGCCGCTCCGGCCAGTGGTTCTTCTCCAAGGGCCAGGACAGCTACGCGCCGTTCGGCCCGGTCGTGGTGACCGCCGACGAGATCCCCGACCCGCAGCGGCTCGACCTCTCGCTGAAGGTCAACGGCGAGCTGCGGCAGGACTCCAACACCCGCCACATGCTGTTCGGTGTCGCCCGGCTGATCGCCGACATCTCCTCCGGCGTCACCCTGGAACCGGGCGACGTGATCTCCACCGGTTCCCCCTCGGGCGTCGGCGCCGGGATGGTGCCGCCGCAGTTCCTCCAGCCCGGCGACCTGGTCGAGGCCACCATCGAACGGATCGGCACGCTCGCCAACCCGGTGATCGACGCCCGCTGACCCGCCCCGGACCGGAAAGGACCGTCCACCCGATGACCACCCACCGGATCGGCCAGATCGTCCCGAGCTCCAACGTCACCATGGAGACCGAGGTCCCCGCCCTGCTGCGGGCCCGCGAGGCGGTCGCCCCCGAGCGGTTCACCTTCCACTCCAGCCGGATGCGGATGACCAGGGTCACCCCCGAACAACTGCGCGCCATGGACGCCGAGTCCGACCGCTGCGCCGCCGAGCTGTCGGACGCCCGGGTGGACGTGATCGGCTACGCCTGCCTGGTCGCCGTGATGGCCACCGGCCCCGGCTACCACCGGCAGGCCGAACGGCGGCTGCACCTGCGCACCGTCCAGAACGGCGCCCCCGCGCCCGTGGTCACCAGCGCCGGCGCGCTCGTCGCCGGGCTGCACGAACTCGGGGCCGCGAAGGTCGCCATGGTCACCCCGTACCTGCGGCCGCTGGCCCGGACGGTGGTCGAGTACCTCGCCGCCGAGGGCATCGAGGTGCTCGACCACGCCGCCCTGGAGATCGCCGACAACCTCGACGTCGCCGCCCACGACCCGGCCCTGCTGCCCGCCATCGCCCGCGGTCTCGCCCACGCCGAGGCGGACGCGGTGGTGCTCTCGGCCTGCGTGCAACTGCCCTCGCTGTCCGCGGTCGAGGAGGCCGAGCAGCAGTTGGGCAAGCCGGTGGTCTCGGCGGCCGTCTGCACCACCCACCAGCTCCTGCGGGCCCTCGGCCTGCCCGCCTTCGCACCCGGCGCCGGACACCTGCTCTCCGGTGCCTACGCGTAGCCTCCCGGACGCCTTGGAAACGCAGGATTCCGCGCCCTCGGACCGGCACTCTCGTTATGATCGCCACCACCACCGGGGAGGAGGGCCCGCGCATGTCCGAGAACACGTCCCGGCCGAGCTCCCTGATCCACACCGTCTACGGCGAGTTCGTCCGCCGCCTCGGCGGCTGGATATCCATCGCCGACCTGATCGCGCTGCTGGCCGAGCTGGACGTCGACGGCCCGGCCGTCCGCTCGGCGATCTCGCGGTTGAAGAAGGCCGGCACCCTGCTCCAGGAGCGGCGCGCGGGCACGGGGTACCGGCTCGCGCGCGCGATGGAGCCCGTCTTCGAGGAGGGCGACCGGCGGATCTTCCACAGCCTGGAGCCGGCCGAACTCGCCGACGGCTGGGTGGTGGCGGTCTTCTCGGTGCCCGAGTCCGCCCGCGCTCACCGCCACCAGCTGCGCTCCCGGCTGAGCTGGCTGGGCTTCGGCAACGCCGCCCCCGGGGTCTGGCTGGCACCGGCCCGGCTGCTGCCGGACGCCCGTCGGCTGCTGGACCGGCTCGGGCTGAGCGCCTACGTCCATCTGTTCCTCTCCGCCGAGTACGCCGGCTTCGCCGATCTCCGTACGGCAGTGGCGAGTTGGTGGGACCTCCCGGCGATCGAGGCGCAGTACGGGGCCTTCGCCGACGCCTGGCACCCGGCCGTCGAGGAGCTGCGCGGACGGTCTCCGGTCGACCCGGCCGAGGCCTTCCGCGACTACGTGCCGATGCTCACCCGGTGGCGCCGGCTGCCATACCTGGATCCGGGGCTGCCCGCGCCGCTGCTGCCCGCCGACTGGAACGCGGTACCGGCGCGCGCGGTGTTCACCGAGTTGCACGGACTGCTCGCCGAGCCCAGCCTCCGGTACGTCGAGAAGGTCACCGGACTGTCCCGCCCCCAGGAGCCGCAATGACCGACCCCACCGATCCGGCGATCCGACCCGCCTCCGCCCTTCCGGCGGCCCGCCCCACCCCCGCGGACCTGCTGATCCGCGCCGGCGCCGTGCACACCCTGGTGCCCGGCGAGCCGCCCCGGCGGGCGGTCGCCGTCACCGGTGGCCGGATCACCGCGCTCTCCGCCGCGCCCGACGGACTGGACGCCCTGATCGGCCCGGGCACCGAGGTGGTGGACGCCCCGGGCTCGACCGTGCTGCCCGCCTTCGACGACACCCACACCCACCTGATCCTGGCCGGACACAGCGTCCACGGCGTGCCCGTCCACCGGGCCCGCGACCTCGCCGGATTCCTCGGCCTGATCCGCGAACGCGCCGCCCGCACCCCAGCCGGGGAGTGGATCCGCACCACGGTCAACTGGCAGGAGGTCCTGCTGGCCGAGCAACGGATGCCCACCACCGGGGAGTTGGACACGGCCACCGCCGAACACCCGGTGCTGGTGCGCCGCGGTGCGTACAACATGGTGCTCAACTCGGCCGCGCTGCGGCTGGCCGGGATCACCGACGCCACCGAGGCGCCGCCGGGCGGCGTGATCGAGCGCGACGAGCACGGGCGGCTCACCGGCCGGCTGATCAACCGGGCGGTCGAGCTGGTCGAGCGGGTGCTGCCGCACCCGACCCTCACGGAGCGGATCGAGGGACTGCGCGCCGCCTCCGCCGACTTCGCCGCCACCGGGATCGGCACCGTCCGCGACTGCCTGGTCCCGGCCGAGGACCTCGACGTCCTGGACGCCGCCCGGGCCGAGGGCGCCCTGGCCGTCCGGGTCCGCGCGCTGGTCTCCGGCTTCGCCGCCCGCACGCCGGCCCAGGTGGACGCACTGCTGGACCGGATGGACGACTGGCGGGCGGCCGGCCGGGACGACGACCGACTGCGGCTCTGGGGCGTCAAGTTCGGGATCGACGGCGGCTTCGAGGCCGGCGCGGTGGAGGAGCCGTACCAGGGGCAGCCCTGCTATCACGGCCGGCTGCTCTGGGAGCCGGCCGAGCTGCTCGCGGCGGTGGGGCGGGTGGTCGGGCGGGGCCGGCGGGTCGGCGTGCACGCCTGGGGCGACCGCGGGCTGCGGGTCCTGCTGGACGTCTTCGAGCAGGTGGTCGAGCGCCACCCCGGCCTGCCGCCGGGCACCCTGGTGGTCGAGCACGGCGGCCTGGCCCGCCCCGAGCAGCGGGCGCGGGCGATCGCGCTGGGCATCCCGGTGACGGTCCAGCACCCACTGCTGCACGACGGCGCGCTCACCCAGCAGCGGGCCTGGGGCGAGGAACGCACCGCCGCGCTCTTCCCGCTGCGCGAGTGGCTGGACGAGGGCGCGCTGATCACCGGCGGCTCGGACTTCCCGGTCGGCCCGTACGGCGCGATGGTGTCGGTGTGGGGCATGACCACGCGCGGCACCACGGCCGGGGTGGTCGGCCCGGAGCACGCGATCGGCCGGTCCGAGGCCGTCGCGCTGCACACCGTGAACGCGGCCCGGCTGACCGGCGAGAGCACGGTGCGCGGCAGCCTGCGGCCGGGGGCGTTCGCCGACCTCACGGTGTGGCCGGTCGATCCGCTGGATCCGTCGGCCTGCCCGGTGGACGCGCTGCGCGAGCTGCGCCCCACCCGCACGGTGGTCGACGGCCGTACCACGCACCGGGCCTGACGGCTCGTCAGGCCGCGGCGAGCTCCCGCAGGTCGATGCCGCGGTGCAGCGCGCGCAGGTCCTCGTGCAGCGTGGACGGCGGAACGGCGAGCACCCCGCAGCGGGCCCGGTTCACACAGCGCCGGGCGATCGAGCGGCGCGTCAGCCCGCGCAGCCTGACCCGCAGGCCGCCCTGCTCGCCGGTGCTGACCACCAGCAGGTCGCCCGGGCGGTCGGCCAGCCCGGTCAGCACCGTCGCGACCTCGCCGCGCACGACCAGCGGCTGCACCGGCACCCCGATCGGCAGTCCGCCGAAGGCCTGCTCCAGCGCGCTCTCCATCCGCGCCTCGGCGAGTTCCTGCCAGGCGCGCAGCAGCGGCGGGCAGGGCCGAGCGCGGTAGTTGCGCTCACCGCCGACCGGCGTCCAGGCGAGCACCGGCACCAGGACGGCCCCCCGGGCCCGGGCCTCCTCGGCCGCCCGGTGCAGGGCGGTCAGGCTGTGCAGTGAACCGCTGACTCCGACGATGACGCGGGCGCCGTCCGACATGATCCTTCACTTTCCGATGCCAAAACTCTTCAATGTCTGCGATTAGATTGCCACATCCTCTTTTGGCCTGCAAATCGAAGGCATTCACTGAATATCACCTTGCATCGCCCGGCATATCCATGCCCTGGCCGCCACTCGGACGGACCTCCTGGAGCAACCCCCAGGTGAAGTCGGCCTCGTACGGGCGCAGCCGTCCATCGGCATCCGGGACCGCGAAGTCCAGCCGGAACCTGGTCGGCGCACTGCCCTCGCGCGGCACCGCGGACGGAAACGCGGCCCCGACGTCGCCCACCACGCAGTTCCACGGCGCGAGATCGGCCGGCGTGCGCAGCGCGGGCACCGGGGAGCCCGCCGCCCGCACCAGCCACTCGTTCAACAGCGGCCCACCGATCTCCGCCGGGCCGAGCAGGATCTCGAAGCGCAACTCGGGCCAGAGCGGCAGCGCCCACTGGCGCGCCACGCAGTCGAGATCCCCGATCCGACGCGGCGCACTCGCCCCGGCCGGCCCGAGCACGGCCGCGTACCGGGCCGCGCCGCGCGGGAAGCCGGGCGCGCGGACCATCGCCTGCCAGCGCTTGTTGGCCTCCCGCATCGAGGCCCGGGTGGCGCCGAGCCGCCGCACCGCACCCTCCACCAGCCCGGGCTGGAAATCGGCCATCCGGCGCAGCAGCACCAGCTGGAACTCGGTGACCCCGAAGCCGTTGATCGCCATGTCCGAAGCCTAGACGGGAGCGGGGAACCGGCCGCTCGACCACCCCGCGGTCGCCCCGGGCACCGTCGACGGCGCCCGGGGCGGCGGTGCGTCCCGCGCCCGGTCAGGAGACCTGGACGGTGACCTTCCAGTTGATGACCCACGGCGGGCAGACCGAGCCGCGGTCCGGCACACAGCGGCCGATCGCGGTGATGGCGCCCGTCCCGGCGGCCGTCGCCGAGAAGGTCCCATGGGAGTCGCCGTTGGCCTCGGCGCTGCCCGCCGTCTGCGAGAGCAGGGCGGGCGTCGGGGTGCCCAGGGCGTACCAGTACCAGGTCACCGTGTAGTCGCGCAGCGCGAGAAGCTCCACCTGCACGGTGTCCCCCACGTGCGCCTGGACGGTCGATCCGCCGTCCGCACGGGAGATGGTGACGGTGGCGGGCGCGGGGTCGGGGGCCGTGGCGGCCCCGGACGCCCCGGACGCCGCGGGTGCCGCGGGTGCCGCGGGTGCGGCGGGTGCGGCGCTCAGCGTCAGGGCGAGGGCGGCGGCGGGCACGGCGAGCAGTCTCAGGGCGTTCACGGCACTCCCGGTACTCGGAGGATCGGCGCTCGGAGCCTCCCGTCTACCGGTCGCCCGTGCCGCCTGACAACGGTCTCCGGCCACCGCCGGACGAAGCTGCGCCGAACGGACGCCCCCGCCGACCGTCGATCGCCGTAGCGGCCCTCCTCCGCCGCCGGGGAACACGCCCTGGCGTCGCAGGCCCGGCGAAGATCCACAAGGCACGACCTGAAACACTCCAGCCATTCGAGCACATGTTCGAATCGAGGCGTACGCTGACCCCATGCACGGCACCGTCCACCTCCAGCCCTCGCTGTTCGACGACGCGGACCGCGGCGGCCTCCGCCTCGGCCCGCTCACCGGCCTGCGGCGGCAGCCGCTCGGCGACGGCGCCTGGCTGGACCTGCTCCCGGGCTGGCTGCACGGAGCCGACGAGCTGTTCGAACAACTGGCCTCCGACGTGCCGTGGCGGGCCGAGCGCCGCGAGATGTACGAACGGACGGTCGACGTCCCGCGCCTGCTGGCCTCCTACCCGGCGCAGGCCGAACCGCCCCACCCGGTGCTCGGCCTGGCCCGGACGGCGCTGAGCCGGCACTACGCCCAGGAGCTGGGCGAGCCGTTCCGCACCCTCGGCCTGTGCTACTACCGGGACGGCCGGGACAGCGTGGCCTGGCACGGCGACCGGATCGGGCGCGGCGCCCGCGAGGACACCATGGTGGCGATCCTCTCCGTCGGCGAGCCGCGCACCCTGGCGCTGCGGCCCCGGTCCGGCGGCGGGCCGGTCGTCCGCCACCCGCTCGGGCACGGGGACCTGGTCGTGATGGGCGGCTCCTGCCAGCGCACCTGGGAGCACGCGATCCCCAAGACGGCCCGCCCGGTGGGCCCTCGGATCAGCGTCCAGTTCCGGCCGCACGGAGTGTCCTGATCCCCCGCTTGCCGCGCACCCGCCGGGCGCGGAGGCTGGCGGGTGGGGCCGGTGGCGACGAACACCGAACGCCGAACGCCGAACGCCGGGCACCGAACGCCGAACGCCGAACGCCGGGCACCGGGCACCGGGCGCCGGGCGCCGGGCACCGGGCACCGGGCACCGGGCCCGCCAGGAGGGTCGCATGCCGAAACCGGGCAACTACCGCGCCGGGGTGCCGTGCTGGGTCGTTCTCACCACGCCGGACACCGCACGGGCAGAGGCCTTCTACGGCGCGCTGTTCGACTGGGAGTTCGTTCCGACCGGCCCCGCCGAGGCGGTTGCCACCCGGTACGGCGCCCAGGTCGCGGCCGTCGAACGGGCCCGGCCGACCGACCCGCCCGCCACCTGGACCACCTTCCTCGCCTGCCCCGATCCGCCGGGCACCCTCGCCGCGGTCCGGGCCGCCGGCGGCCGCCTCGCCCGTGAACCGTACGAGGTGCCCGAGCAGGGCCGCGCCGCGCTCGCCGTCGACCCGCTCGGCGCCCGCTTCGGACTCTGGCAGGCCGGCACCATCGACGGCGCCGGCCTGGTCGACGAACCGGGCGCGCTCGCCTGGAACGAGCACCTCTCCCCCGACCCCGACGCCGCCCGGGCCTTCTACCACCGGGTCCTCGGCTACGGCTACGACCGGCCACGGGCGGGACACACCCTCGCCCGGGTGGCCGGCCTGCCCGCGTGCAGCATCGGCCCCGCCGGGCCGGGCGCGGAGGCGCGCTGGCTGGTCCACTTCGCGACCGGGGACACCGACCGCACGGCCGACCGGCTGCGCGCCCTCGGCGGCACGGTCGTCACCGGTCCGGCGCCGGCGCCGTTCGGCCGCACCGCGCTGGTCCGGGACGACGCCGGCGCGGAGTTCGTGCTGGTCGCCGTCCCGACCCGGGACTCCGCGGCGGCGGCCTGAGCCCGCCCCGGCCGAACCCGCCACCGATCCACCCGTCCGCGCACCCGCACACGGACCCGGAGCCTCCCCCTCCAGCCCGTCAAGTTGCCTTCCTGGCAAGACTGTTCGGCACACTCACCGGGCGCCCGAGGACGACCGACCCGCCGAACCCGCTGTCCGTTGCGACCGCTACCGTGCTGCCATGAGTTCCTTCCTGCGCGCGTACCTGGTCGACCCCGCGGAGCTCCGTGTCCGCGTCGGCAGCGGCAACGACGGGGCGCTCGACGAGGCCCTCGCATACTTCGGCCCGTCCCTGGACAGGTCCGACGAGCACTTCGCCGACGAGATCGCGCTGGGCGCGCCGACCGCCCTGGAGGCGCTGCGCGCCGTGGTGCACGGCGGCCCCTTCTCCGCGGACGCGGGCCACGCCTTCCAGTACGGCTACGCGTACCGGCGGCTGTGCTGGCTCGTCGGGCAGCCCCTGGAGGTCGACTCCTTCGGACCGTTCCGGGGCAACTGGCTGGAGGTGGTCGACGACGGCCTGAAGGCGTACGGGATCACGGCCGTCTCGGTCGCGGACTTCCAGTACGGCGGCGGCCTTCCGGCCGAACTGCCCTCCTGCGACGTGCCGTCCTGCAGCACCTGGCCGGCCGAGGACTGCCGGAGGGCACTGGAGCAGTTCGAACGGGCCGAGCGCGAGGGCCGCACCCCGGCGCCGGAGCGCGAGGTGGCCGAGGCCGTCGCGGAGGTCGTCGGCTGGCTCCGGCTCGCGCAGCGCCGGAAGGGCTCCGACGTGGTCGGCTTCGTCTCCTGAACCGCCCGGCCTCCTGACCCTCCCGACCAGCTGAGCCGCTGGACCTCCCGCCCCTCCCGACCTCCTCAACCGCTCGACCTCCTGAGTCGCTCGGGCCCGGACGGCCGAGGGAGTCCCGCCGACGGCGGGACTCCCGGGTGCGCGGCCTCGGCGGACGTCAGTCCTTCACCGCGCCGGCCAGTCCGGAGACCAGCTTGCGCTGCACCGCGATGAAGAAGATCAGCACCGGCACGGTCATCAGCGTGGACGCCGCCATGATGCCGCCCCAGTCGTTCTCGTCCGGCTTGAAGAAGACCAGCAGCGCCGAGGGCAGCGTCTGGTTCTGGGTGGCGCTGATGATGAAGGTCTTGGCGAAGACGAAGTCGTTCCACGCCGCGATGAAGGAGAACACGCTGGTCGCGGCGAGTCCCGGCGCCACCAGCGGCAGCAGGATCCGCCACAGGATGCGGGTCCGGCCGGCCCCGTCGATCTGCGCCGCCTCCTCGATCGAGACCGGGACGGCCGCGACGAAGCCGCGCATCATCCAGATCCCGAACGGCAGCGAGAACGCCAGCTGCACCAGGACCAGCGAGGCCAGGGTGTTCAGCCCGACGCCCGGGGCGAACCGCCCGGCGTCGCGGAACATGAAGAACAGCGGGATGGTCAGCGCCTCGACCGGGATCATCTGGGCGATCAGGAACATCACCATGATGGTGGTCCGGAACTTGAAGCGGAACCTGGTCACGGCCACCGCCGCCAGGAAGACCACGATCGCCGACAGCACCACCACCGACAGCGCGACCACCAGGCTGTTCACGAAGTAGCGGCCGAATCCGTCGACGCTGAGCACCTGCCGGAAGCTCTCCAGCGTGGGGTGGGCGGTCCACGGCCTGGGGTCGAGGGACTGGATCTCGCCCTTGGGTTTGAAGGCCGAGAGCACCATCCAGAAGATCGGGAACGCGGTGACCACGGCCAGCACGATCGCACCGGTGTTGGCGGCCAGCCGCCAACGGCCCCGGGCGTTCCGGCCGCGGGTGTTCCGACCACGGGAGTTCCGGCCGCGGGCGTTGCCGGCCGGCTTCACGGCGGCCGGGGAGGAGTTCGCCGGGCTCACAGTTCGTTCCCCGTCCGTCGCAGCGTGCGGATGTACAGGACCGTCGGGATCACCAGGATCAGCAGCATGATCACGCCGATCGCCGCGCCCAGCCCGTACTGCGAGGAGGCGAACGCCTTCTGGTACGCGTACACGTTGAGCACCAGGTTCTGGCCGGCGATGCCGCCGCCCTCGGTCATCACATAGATCTGGGTGAAAACCTTGAAGTCCCAGATCACCGACTGGATGACCACGATGGTCAGGATCGGCCGCAGCATCGGCGCGGTGATCCGGCGGAAGGTGGTCCAGGTGTTGGCGCCGTCCAGGGCGGCCGCCTCCATGATCTCCTCCGGGATCGCCCGGATGCCCGCGTAGAGGGTGACCATCACGAACGGGTAGGAGTGCCACACCACCACGGCGCCGACGATCAGGAACGCCGTCCACTTGTCGTAGAACCAGTTGAACTCGTGGAAGCCGGAGAGCCCGAGCCCCTCCAGGGTGTGGTTGACCAGACCGAGGTTGGTGTCGAACAGGAAGCTCCACACCGTCGAACCGGTCATCGCCGGCGCCGCCCAGGCAGCCATCGCCGCGGTGGTCAGCACCAGCCGCGGCCACCGGCCGACCTTGGTGAGCAGCACCGCGAGGGTGGCGCCGACGGCCAGGGTGGCGACCACGCAGAACGCGGCGAAGCCGACGGTCTGGAACAGCACCGTCCAGAACTGCTCGTCCTCCAGGATCTTCGTGTAGTTGCCGAAGCCGACGAAGGAGGTCGGGACGCCGCCGGAGGCCTGGGCCTGCCCGAAGTCGAGGACGGACAGCAGGCCGAGCTGGTAGATCGGGTAGGCAACCAGCGGGATCAGGATGACCGCGGCCGGCAGGAGCAGCAGCAGCGGGGGCCGCCGGCGCCGGCCGCCCGGGGGTGCGGCCGGCGCCTTTCCC
>NZ_JBIVVI010000122.1:0-11955 GCF_044757675.1 Kitasatospora sp. NPDC091257 | reverse complement strand
CCCTCCAGGAAGCGGACGTCCTCGTCGTTCAGGTAGACGTTGACGAAGCGGCGCAGCTCGCCGCCCTCGACCAGGCGGGCGGCGATGCCCGGGTGTCGTCCATCGCGAAGGTCCGCACCCGCCCGCGCTCGCTCCACGGCGTCTCGAATCGTACGGTGACCCTCCCGACGCCACTGCCCTGCACCCAGCCTGGTCCGTACTCCGCGTGCCGGACGTCCTGCCCGGGCATCCAGCGCCGCACCACGACGGCCTCCGGCTCCTCCGCGGCCTCCTCGGTCTCGGCCGCCGCCTCCGCGTGCTCCGCGGCCTCCTCCCGCAGCGCCTGGGCGAACAGGTCCTCCTGGGTGTAGTCGGCGAGTTGGGCGACGCCCACGCCGAGCAGCCGGACCCCGCCGGTGATGTCGACCTGCTCGGCCAGCCGGCGCGCGGTCGCGGTGATCACCGTCTCGTCGTCGGTGGGCCCGCCCAGCGTCTCCGAGCGGGTCAGCGTCGAGAAGTCGAACCGCCGGACCTTGAGCACGACCGTCCGTCCGGAGCGCCCGGCCGCCCGCAGCCGCCGCACGCACCGCCCGGCCAGCGCCTCCACCTCGCGCAGCACCCGCTCCCGGTCGGCCAGGTCCACCTCGTAGGTGTCCTCCACCGACACGGACTTGGCGTCCTGGTCGGCGATCACCGGCCGTTCGTCCAGCCCCGTGGACATCTGGAAGATCCCCGCGCCGTGCGCCCGCCCGACCAGCTGCACCAGCTCCGCCTCCCCCGCCTCCGCGAGGTCGGCCACCGTGTTCAGCCCGGCCCGGCGCAGCACCTGCTCGGTGGCCGGCCCGATCCCGGGCAGCGCCCGCACCGGCATCGGGCCGAGCACGGCCCGCTCCTGCCCGGGCTCGACCATCACCAGCCCGTCCGGTTTGGCCTGCTCGGAGGCGATCTTGGCCATCAGCTTGGACCCGGCCGCCCCGACCGATCCGGTCAGCCCGGTCAGCCGCTGGATGTCCGCCCGCAGGTCCTCCGCCAGCGCCAGCACCAGCCGCTCGCCGGTCTCGTGGTCCGCCTCCAGCAGCGCCGGTCCGTACGGACCGGCCTCCAGGTCCACGAAGGCCTCGTCCAGGCTGAGCGGCTGCACCAGCGGGGAGAGCTGCCGCAGCAGCCCCATCACGATCTCGCTGTTCTGCCGGTAGGCCTCGAACCGCCCCGACAGGAAGGCGGCGTTGGGGCAGAGCCGGCGCGCCTGCGCCATCGGCATCGCCGAGTGCACCCCGAACCTGCGCGCCTCGTACGAGGCCGTGGAGACCACCCCGCGTCCGCCGAGCCCGCCGACGACCACCGGCTTGCCGCGCAGGCTCGGCTTGGCCGCCTGCTCCACCGCCGCGAAGAAGGCGTCCATGTCGAGGTGGATGATGCTCGGCAGAGATCGCACCCGCCGATCATCGCGTACGGGTCCGACAGTGCGTGCGAACCCGGCCGGACGGCCCGCGCCCGGGGGCTACCGCTTCGCCGCCTCCGCCAGCGCCTTCGGGATGCCGTCCTCCTGGGGCCCCAGGAACAGCGGGTCCGGCCGCAGCCAGGCGTTGGCCGCCGCCTTGCCCGCCCCGGCGACCTCCCGCAGCCCGCCGTACAGCCAGGTCGCGTCGTGCAACTCGGGCACCCCGACGGCGTAGGAGCGGATGCCCGCCGCCTCGCACAGGGCCAGCGCGCGGCGGACGTGGAAGTCCTGGCTGACCAGCACCGCGTGGTCCACCCCGAAGATCCGGCGCGCCCGGGTGCAGGAGTCCCAGGTGTCGAAGCCCGCGTAGTCGCGGACCACCCGGTCCTCGGGCACCCCGTGCTGGGTCAGGTAGGTGTACATCGCGTCGGGCTCGTCGTACTCGACCCGCCCGTTGTCCCCGGTCACCAGGATCGCCTGCACCTTCCCCTCCCGGTACAGGTCCACCGCCGCGACCAGCCGGTGCTCCAGGTACGCGGAGGGCTTGCCCTGGTACAGCCCGGCGCCGAAGACCACGGCGACCGGCGCGGAAGGTGCGCTCTCCACCGTGCCCACCCGGTCCCCGGCGGCGAACCACACCCAGGCGCTCGGCGCCAGCGCGAGCGAGCAGAGCACCGTTCCGACCTGGAACACCCTCCGCTGCGTCTGCCGCTGCCGCAGCCGCGTCCTCAGCAGCCCGGCCCTGCGCCGCAGCAGCCCCGATATCCCGGTGCCGACCTCCACGTGCCCTCCCTCGATCCCGTCAACCAGGCAACACGACGAGGCCGCGGGTCCGAACGGTTCCCCGTCCGGGCCCGCGGCCCCGTCGAACGCCTGCTCAGACCGCCCGGTTGCGCCGCTGGGCCAGCTCGTCGGCCGGGTCGTGCCCGACCAGGGTCTCGCCGGTGTCGGTGCGCTCGGCGTGCAGCCGGCCGAGGGTGAGTTCCAGCTCCCGCCAGACCGCTCCCACCGCGATGCCGAAGACTCCTTGACCGCCCTTCAGCAGGTCCACCACCTGCTGCGGCGTGGTGCACTCGTACACCGTCGCGCCGTCGCACATCAGCGTCAGCCCGGCCAGGTCGGCCTGGTCGGCGGCCTGGAGGTGGGCGACCGCCACCCGGATGTTCTGCAGCGAGACACCCGCGTCGAGCAGCCGCTTCACGATCTTCAGCAGCAGGATGTCGCGGAAGCTGTAGAGCCGCTGGCTGGTCGACGGGTACGCGGTGCGGACGCTGGGCTCCAGCAGTCCGGTGCGGGCCCAGTAGTCCAGCTGGCGGTAGGTGATGCCGGCCGCCGCGCAGGCCGTCGGGCCGCGGAAGCCGAGCAGGTCGGACGTCGGGGCCAGCCGCTCGATGGCCGGCTGGCCCGGTTGTACGGCCGGGAACCTGCCCATCCGGGGGAGATCCGTGACGGTGCGAGCGGTGCGCGGCATGTGCACGGCGCACCGGCCTCCTGCGGCCGCGTCATCGCCGGTGCTGCTCATGCCTGCCTCCGTCCACTTGTGCTGCGGGCAACCCGACTGCGGGCATCGGCCACCCGGACAGCCACTCCTGACGGTAGGCAGTCCCCTATGACCCGTCAACGATCGCCACGCCGGGTCAGACAAACCACATCACTCAGGAGAGTGGTTTTTCGTGCCCCTAGTGTGGGTAGATGGACGGATTTTGGCAAAACGGTCGGCCACATGGCCGCACGGCCGGTCCCCGCTACTGCGGACCGCTGCCCCCGAAGTCCTCGGGCGACACCTGGTCGAGGAACTCGCGGAACTTCTCGACCTCGTCCTCCTGCTCGTCCGGGATCGCGATGCCCGCCTCGGCGAGCACCTCCTCGCTCCCGTAGATCGGCGTGCCGGTGCGCAGCGCCAGCGCTATGGCGTCGGACGGCCGGGCGCTCACCTCGACCCCGCCGGAGAACACCAGCTCGGCGTAGAACACGCCCTCCCGCAGGTCGGTGATCCGCACCTCGGTGAGCTGCTGGCCGAGCGCCTCCAGGACGTCCTTGAAGAGGTCGTGCGTCAACGGGCGCACCGGCGTCATGCCCTGCTGGGCGAAGGCGATCGCGGTCGCCTCGCCGGGGCCGATCCAGATCGGCAGGTAGCGATCTCCCCCGACCTCCCGCAGCAGCACGATCGGCTGGTTGGAAGGCATCTCCACTCGGACACCCACGACGTCGAGCTCATTCACACACGCAACCCTATGGCTCCGCTCCCGGATATGAAAGCGCAGAGCCGACGCCGCTGGTCAGCGCGGTGCAGCCGGTGCCGCCGAAATACCACGGCCGCTATCCGCGGGACCGCAGACCGGCCTGGACCATCGCCGCGTGCAGCCGCACCGACAGGGTCGCGAGTTCCCGGGCGGTGGCCTCCGCGTGCGCCCTGGTCTGCGGGTTCCGGTGCCGGCGCAGCGGCGCCACCACCTGCTCCACCAGCGCGATCTCGCGGTCCGCCGCGGCCTTCATGGCGCGCAGATGCCGGGGCTCCAGGCCGTACCGGCCGAGCTCCGCGACCAGTCGGGCCACCTGGAGCGCCTCGCCGTCGTAGCCGCCGTCCGGGCCCGCGGCGACCAGCCCGTAGGACTCCCACTCGGCCAGCTCGGGTTCCCCCGCCTCGGCCGCCGCGAGCAGCTCGGCACGCCCCAGCCGGACGCCGGAGGGCACCTCGCCGGCGGCCACCAGCTCCCGGTCCGCCTCCTCCAGCGGCCCGGGCCGGGTGTCGGCGGCGGAGGGCAGCGCGGGAGGGTTCTCGCCGCGCTCGATCGCGTCCAGGTGCTCCCGGATCACCCGCAGCGGCAGGTAGTGGTCCCGCTGCATGCGCAGGACGTAGGCCAACCGCTCGACGTCGGCCGGGCTGAACTTGCGGTACCCCGAAGGCGTGCGCTGCGGCTCGACCAGCCCCTCCGCCTCCAGGAAGCGGATCTTGGAGATGGTGACCTCGGGGAAGTCGTCGCGCAGGAAGGCCAGCACCGCGCCGATGCTCAGCAGTTCGTCACCGCCGCGCCGCCGCCCGGCGGGCCGCTCGCTCCGGAGCGGCTGCCGCGGGCCCGCGACCACCCCGCGCCCGCCGCGGTCCGCCTGCGGACCGGACGGGATGGGGGTGGCCGCCCCGAGAGAAGAGGAAGGGGTATTCGTATTCACTCGGGCTCCTGCCGACGTCGCTTTCAGTACCCCCGGTTGTGGCCGGCGAAGAACACCAGCCGGTACTTCCCGATCTGCACCTCGTCGCCGTTGTTCAGCGACACCTCGTCGATCCGCTCCCGGTTCACGTAGGTGCCGTTGAGGCTGCCCACGTCCGCGACGCTGAAGCCGGCCGGGGTGCGGCGGAACTCCACGTGGCGGCGCGAGACCGTGACGTCGTCCAGGAAGATGTCACCCTGCGGGTGACGACCCGCCGTGGTGATGTCCGAGTCCAGCAGGAAGCGGCTGCCGGAGTTCGGACCGCGCTGCACGATCAGCAGGGCCGAGCCCGGCGGCAGCGCGTCGATCGCCGACAGCACCTCGGCCGACAGGGCCGGCGTGGCGCCGGTGCCGGTCGTGGTGGTGGGGTCGTACGACTCCAGGCCGGAGATGGAGATGGTCGACGTGGTCTCCGCCGCCCCCTCCGGGAGCAGGCCGCCGCGCAGCGCCGTGCCGCAGTTGGAACAGAACCGGGCCGAGGCCGGGTTCTGGTTGCCGCACCTGGGGCACGGAGTGGGGCCAGCCATGTTCACAGCCTCCTGGCGCGGCACACCCGACGGGTTGTGCCCGGCGTACGGATCCGGGGCAAACCCTCCACCAGAGGTTGAGGGTCCTGACGGGAAACCTATGCGCGGCTCACCGGAGGGGTCAACCGACGCGCCGTAGCCCGCCGGATTCCCCGCGTACTGGGCGGCGCCGCCGTCCCGGTACAGCTGCTGACCTGCGTACGGCGCGGCCTCGGGGGCCGGACGCATGCCCGGCACTGCGGGCTCGTCCTCCGGTCGGCGGTGACGCGCGGTGGGCGCCTCGACGGCGGCCGCGTCACGGCCCTTGTTGCGACCGAACAACTTCGAGAAGAAACTCACGGGCGAATCCCCTTGCGTGTGACAGACCCGCCCGCGGGGCAGGGTGAGAACCTCGGACATGCTGCGAGCCCGGTCGTTGCGGCTCGGGATCGCCGGAGCGGTACTCCGGCGGTCGGTACTGCGGTTGTTGCTCCGGAGCGTACTGGTGCGAACCAGTCTCGCCCATGCGACGGCGGCGTCCCCCGGCGGGTGCCGCCCGCCCTTGACGGGCCGTTCGTCGGGCGCCCCGTCACTTCGGAGCCGGCTTGGCGTACTGCGGCGACTTCGGGTCCACGAGGGCGTCGACGACCACCTTCTGCTGCTGGGCGATCGTCGCCCGCGCCTGGTGGCTCTCCAGCGTGCGGACGACACCTCCCGGGATGTTCAGCGCGGGTGTCAGATCCTGCGGGTTCCCCACGACCGTGAAGCGGTAGGGCTGCGAGACCTTCTTCCCGTCGATCTGCACTCCACCGCCCGACAGGTCGGTGAAGTAGGTGTTGACCACCACGCGCACGTCGTTGATCTGAATCGCCTCCGCCCCCGCCGCTCGAAGTTCTTGCAGGGTGTCCAGCAGCATATCTGCCTTCACCTGCCCTTGGGGATCATCGACCGTGAGTACGATGCCCGGACCAGTGGCTTTGACGGTACCGGCGAGCACACCGAGCTCCGTCACCTTCTTCCTGGTCTGCTCCTGGGCCTCCTTGGCCTGGTTGGAGCTGTTCTCCAACTTCGCCAGGGACTGCTCCAGCTCCGCCTTCTCCTGCTGGAGACGCTGCTGACGGCTGTCCAGTTCGTCGAGGATCCGCACCAGGTCCTCCTGGCGGGCCCCGCGCAGCTGGCTGTGGTGGTCGTTGGTCGACCGCACCTGGATCGCCAGCCCCAGGCCGAGCGAGAACAGCAGCAGCGCCACCACCAGCTGGCCGCGCGACAGCCGCGGCGGCCAGAGCGCCGCCTTCAGCCGCCGCCGGCCGGTGTTCCGGTCCGAAGCGGGCTCGGGCTCGGGCGCCGCTTCCGGCTCGGCCTCGGGCTCGGACTTGGGCTCGGCCTCGGGCTCGGACTTGGGCTCGGCCCCAGGCGCGGGTACCGGCTCGGGCTTCGCCTCGGCGACGGGCCCGGCCTTCGCCTCCGGCGTCGTGCCGGCTGTCATCCCGGCCACGGGTGGCGGCCCGACGACCTTCGTGAGCCGCAGCGTCGGCTCGGGCGCCGGATCGGCCTCAAGCTCAGCCTTAGCGTCAGACTTCTCCTCCGGGGCCTCCTCGGCGGCGGTCCCCGCGGCCGAGGAGGCGGCCACGGCCGGGTCCTCCGAGCCTTCCGGGCCGGACTCCCCGTCCGCCTCCGGCCCGGGGGTGCCCACGGCCTTCTCGGCGGGCTTCACGGCCGCCTTGACACCGACGACCTCCCGAGGTTCCCCGCCCGGCTTCCCGGCGGCCGGACCGACCGCCGCCGCCTCCGGCTCCCCCGCCACCGCCTCCTCGCGGCGCGGCTCAGGCACGGAAGACATGGCGCCGGATCGCGGCCGCGTTGGAGAAGATGCGGATGCCGAGGACGACGACCACACCGGTGGACAGCTGCGAGCCGACCCCCAGCTGGTCACCAAGGAAGACGATCAGTGCCGCGACCACCACGTTCGACAGGAACGAGACGATGAACACCTTGTCGTTGAAGATCCCGTCGAGCATCGCCCGGACACCGCCGAACACGGCGTCCAGCGCCGCCACCACCGCGATCGGCAGGTAGGGCACGACGGCGTCCGGCACCTCGGGTTGGACGAAGAGGCCGACGACCACCCCGATCACAAGACCCAGTACGGCAATCACGGTCTGGCTGCTCCTGTCCCTGTCGTGGTCTTGGTGGGTCCGGTCGACGGACGCCGCTTGGTGGTGGGAGTGCCGCCGGGCCCGGCCGACGAGGCCGATGCGGAAGACGGGGCCGATGGTGAGACGGACGCGGCGGGGCTCTCCTGGGTTCCGGATCCGGTCGGCGGCGTACCGCCCGGAGTCGTCGGGGAGGCCGCGGGCGAGGTCTCGGGCGTCACCGGCTGCGCGGTCCGCAGCGTCACCCCCACCGCCGCCGGCAGCGTCAGGTTCTTCTGCACGGAGAGCGTCGACTTGATGCCGTACTGCTCCTGGAGCAGCCGCAGGTACTGCCCGGCCATGTCCTTCTCGAAGGCGGTGAGGAGCTTCGAGCCGTCCCCGACCGCCTGGATGCTGTACGGCGGCACCAGCGGCCGGTTGTCCACCAGCACCGCCTCGCCGGCGGCCCGGATCGCGGACAGCGCGGTCAGCCGCTGGCCGTTGATCGCGATCGCCTCGGCCCCGGATCCCCAGAGGCCGTTCACCACCAGCTGCAGGTCACGGTCCCGCAGCCGTCCGCTGTTGGAGAAGCCCTGCCCGGCCCGCGGGTCGACGTTGCCGCCGGCGCCCGTGCCCGTGGCGTCCTCCAGGACCAGCTTCAGGCCCGGCCCGGCGACCGGGCCGAGGCCCACCGCCCCGCTCAGCCCGCCGGGATCGCCGTCCCCCGAGGCGAGCGCCTGCTGCTGGGTGCTGTCGACCTTGAGCCGCAGCTCCTGCACCTGCTTCTGCAACTGGTCGGCCGAGGTGTTGCTGTCGTTGATCCGGTGGATCAGCGCGTCCCGCTCCTTGGCCAGCGACGGCTCGGCCTTGTGGGCGTTCACGGCGCCCACCGTCACCACCCCGCCGACCAGCGCCAGCCCGGCGCCGAGCGTGAGCAGCCCCTGCCAGGTGCCGGGTATCCGGCTGTCGCGGGCTCCGCCGCGCGCGGCGGCCGCCTCCGCATAGCCCTCGTCGAGGCTGTGGTCCATCACATTGGTCAGCAAGGACATCGAGGCGTCCGGACGGTTGTACCGTCCGTTCGGGGCACTCGGTGTCGGCGTCGCTGGCATGGAGACCATCGTCCCACGCCGCCGACGGGCCCCGTGCACGGCCCCTGAGCTGCACACACGCTGCACACATGACGGAAAGTGACGGATTGCTCCGAACAGTGTGAAAACGGACAGCGGGGCGCACGAATCACAGCGTGCGCCCCGCCGTTCGAGGCAGTTCCGAGCCTCAGGCAGTGCTCAACCCCGGACGCTCACCGCCCCGCTCCGTCGACCACGGCCGCCCACTCGTCCAGCAGCGCCTCGGTGGCCTCGTCATCCGGGCCCTCCGCCCACAGGTGGGTGACCGCCTCGGCCGGGTCCGGCAGCACCAGCGTCCACCGCCCGTCGGCCTCGACCACCCGGACGCCGTCGGTGGTGTCCAGTCGACGGCTGCCGGCCGCCTCCACCACCGAGCGCATGACCATGCCCTTGGCCGCCCACGGCGTCGCGATGTCCCGGCGCCGGATGTGCGCCTGCGGAATCCGCGCGTCGATCTGGCTCAGCGTGAGCTGGGTCCGCGCCACCAGGCCGACCAGCCGGACGAACGCCGCGGCGCCGTCCAGCACCCCGCTGAACTCGGGCACCACGAAACCGCCGCGCCCGTCCCCGCCGAACACCGTACCCTCGGCGGAGGCCGCCTTCGCGAGGTCGTCCGGCGTCGTCGTGGTCCAGATGACCTGGGTGCCGTGGTACGCCGCGACCTGCTCGGCGATCCGGGTCGTGGTCACCGGAAGTGCCACCTGTCCGCTGCGCCGCTCGGCCGCGACCAGGTCCAGCAGCACCAGCAGCGCCCGGTCGTCGTCGATCACCCGGCCGAGCTCGTCCACGAACGCGACGCGCTCGCCCACCGGGTCGAACCGGACGCCGAAGGCCGCCCGCGAGGAGGCGACCAGCTCGCCCAGCCTGGCCAGCCCGGCCCTGCGCTCCTCCGCGTCCTCCGTCGGCCTGGCCTCGTCCAGCCCGGTGGAGACGGTCAGCGCCTCCACCCCGAGCCGGCCGAGGATGCTCGGCAGGACCAGGCCCGCGCTGCCGTGCGCGGTGTCCACGACCACCTTCAGCCCGGCCTCCCGGACCCCGGTGGTGTCCACCGTCCGCAGCAGGTTGCCCGCGTAGGAGTCGAAGACGCTGGACGGGAAGGTCAGGTCCCCGATCTCCCCCGGGAACGCCCGCCGGTACTCCTGACGTGCGTAGACCCGGTCCAACTTCCGCTGGCCCGCCTGCGAGAGGTCCGCCCCGCGCTCGTCGAAGAAGAGGATGTCCAACGAGTCCGGCACACCCGGCGTGGTCCGCAGGAAGATCCCGCCGGCGCTCCCCCGGGCCGTGTGCTGCCGGGCCACCGGCATGGGCACGTTCTCCAGGTCGCGGACGTCGATCGCGGAGGTCTGGAGCCCCGAGATCATCGCCCGTTTGAGCGCACGCGCACCACGCGAGTGGTCACGCGCGATGGTGACGGTGGCGCCCTTCTTCAGCGTCGTCGCGTACGCCCCCGCCAGCCGCACGGCCAGCTCCGGGGTGATCTCGACGTTCAGGATGCCCGAGACGCCGCGCACCCCGAACAGGTGCTCCTGACCGCGCGACTCCCAGATCACCGAGGTGTTGACGACGGCGCCGGCCTCGATGGTCTTGAACGGGTAGACCCGGACGTTCGCCCCGATGATCGACTCCTCGCCGACCAGGCATTCGTCCCCGATCACCGCGCCGTCCTCGATCCGCGCGGCCCGCATCACATCGGTGTTCTTGCCGACCACGCAGCCCCGCAGGTTGCTCTGCGGCCCGACGTAGACGTTGTCGTGCACCACCGCCCTGTGCAGGAACGCGCCGCGCTTGACGACCACGTTGCTGCCCAGCACGGTGTGCTCGCGGATCTCCACCCCGGCCTCGACCTTGGCGTAGTCCCCGATGTACAGCGGCCCGCGCAGCACCGCGTCCGGATCCACCTCGGCGCCCTCGGCGACCCAGACGCCCGGGGAGATCTCGAATCCGTCCAGCTCGACGTCGACCTTCCCCTCCAGGACGTCGGCCTGGGCCTTGCCGTAGCTCTCGTGGGTGCCCACGTCCTCCCAGTAGCCCTCGGCGACGTAGCCGTAGACCCGCTTGCCCTCCTTCAACAGCTGTGGGAAGACGTCACTCGACCAGTCGACGGACTCACCCGCCGCCACGTAGTCGAAGACCTCGGGCTCCATCACGTAGATGCCGGTGTTCACCGTGTCGGAGAAGACCTGCCCCCAGGTCGGCTTCTCCAGGAAACGCTCGACCCTCCCCTCGTCGTCCGTGATCGTGATGCCGAACTCCAGTGGATTCGGCACTCTCGTGAGACAGACGGTGACCAGAGCGTTCTTGCTGCGGTGAAAGTCGATCAATTCCGAGAGATCGAAGTCGGTCAGCGCGTCACCGGAGATCACCAGAAAGGAATCGTCCTTGAGCGCGTCCTCGGCGTTCTTGACACTCCCCGCAGTGCCCAGTGGCGTCTCCTCGTGGGCATAGGTCAGATGCATGCCCAGCTCTTCGCCGTCACCGAAATAGTTCTTGACCAGCGACGCCAGGAACTGCACGGTGACGACGGTGTCGGAGAGGCCGTGCCGCTTCAGCAGCCGAAGCACGTGCTCCATGATCGGCCTATTGGCGACCGGAAGCAGCGGCTTCGGCATGCTGGAGGTCATCGGGCGGAGTCGGGTGCCCTCGCCCCCTGCCATTACAACGGCTTTCATTACGGGTGCGTCCTCCTTCGCGGTGGTGGACCAACAGGTCCATCAAAGCGTTCCAGAAGGTTCTCTACCCGGAAGGTATCGTCCGACGCACCGATGAGGCGTGGGGCTTCTCTCAGATCACGTCTCAGACTGTGGACGCGGAGCCCGCGGTGCTCGCCCGGACGATCCGCCGCGCCTGAACCGCGTAAAGAATCGCGGCCCACCAGTACAGCGTCGCCCCCCACCAGATGAACGCCCAGCTCACCACCTCGGCCGGCCGGGCGATCCAGCTGTCCACGCTGCCGAGCAGCAGAAGCGGAAAGGCGTACATCAGATTGAAGGTCGCCGCCTTGCCCAGGAAACTCACCTGGAGCGGTCCGTAGCCGTGCCGGTTCAGAATCGGCAGCAGCGCGGCGATGAATACCTCGCGGGCCAACAGGATCGCGGTGAGCCACCACGGCAGAATCTCACGCCAGGTCAATCCGACCAGCGTGGACAGCACATAGAGCCGGTCGGCCAGCGGATCGAGCAGCTGCCCCACCCGGCTGATCTGCCCCCACCGCCGGGCGAGCTTCCCGTCCAGGTAGTCGCTGATCCCGCTCAGCATCAGGATCAACAGCGCCCAACCGTCATTGTTGGGCCCGTCGAACACCGGCCACAGAATGAGCCAGAGAAAGAGCGGAACACCGACCAGCCGGCCCATGCTCAGCATGTTGGGGATGGTGAGGACGCGATCGGTCTGGACCCGCGTCTCCTGGACCTCCACCCGGGGGCCTCCTGTCCCGTGCTACGACAATTGCATGTTGACCCTACAACAGAGAAGCCCCCGACCGGTTCACCCGGCGGGGGCTTCTCTAGAATAATTGTTCGGCGGCGTCCTACTCTCCCACAGGGTCCCCCCTGCAGTACCAT
>NZ_JBIVVI010000121.1:0-11983 GCF_044757675.1 Kitasatospora sp. NPDC091257 | reverse complement strand
GGCCCCGTCGCACCACCATGGCCCCGCGGGGCCCACGCGTGCCCGAAAACGGGGCACAGAACACTACAAACCGTGCGTAAGCAGGCAAGGTCTCCGCCTGCCCGCACACCGGAAGAACGAACCAGCAGTGCCCGGACTTTTCAGGGCACTTCGGGCGTTTGCCCAGGAGGAGGAGCGAGAAGTGACAGACACCACGAGCGGTTCGGCGCGCGGGTCGAAGTCCGAGAAGGCCGCGGTCAAGGGCGCCAAGGCCCCGAAGGGCGGCCTCCCGATGGAGCGCATCTACACCACTCCTGGCGTGCACCCGTACGACGAGGTCCGCTGGGAGCGGCGTGACGTCGTCATGACCAACTGGCGCGACGGCTCGATCAACTTCGAGCAGCGCGGCGTCGAGTTCCCCGACTTCTGGTCGGTCAACGCCGTCAACATCGTCACGTCCAAGTACTTCCGCGGCGCCGTCGGCACCCCGCAGCGCGAGTGGAGCCTGAAGCAGATCATCGACCGCGTGGTACTCACCTACCGCGCCGCCGGTGAGAAGCACGGCTACTTCGCCACCAAGGACGACGCCGAGATCTTCGAGCACGAGCTGACGCACGCCCTCCTCCACCAGGTGTTCAGCTTCAACTCGCCGGTCTGGTTCAACGTCGGCACCAAGCAGCCCCAGCAGGTCAGCGCCTGCTTCATCCTGTCCGTCGACGACTCCATGGAGTCGATCCTCGACTGGTACAAGGAAGAGGGCATGATCTTCAAGGGCGGCTCCGGCGCCGGCCTCAACCTCTCCCGGATCCGCTCCTCCAAGGAACTGCTCTCCTCCGGCGGCAACGCCTCCGGCCCGGTCTCCTTCATGCGCGGCGCCGACGCCTCGGCCGGCACCATCAAGTCCGGCGGCGCCACCCGCCGCGCGGCCAAGATGGTCGTCCTCGACGTGGACCACCCGGACGTCGAGGCCTTCATCGAGACCAAGGTGAAGGAGGAGGAGAAGATCCGCGCCCTGCGCGACGCGGGCTTCGACATGGACCTCGGCGGGGACGACATCACCTCCGTCCAGTACCAGAACGCCAACAACTCGGTCCGCGTCAACGACGAATTCATGACCGCCGTCGAGAACGGCACCGAATTCGGCCTGCGCGCCCGGATGACCGGCGAGGTCATCGAGACCGTCGACGCGAAGAAGCTGTTCCGCAAGATGGCCGAGGCCGCCTGGGCCTGCGCCGACCCCGGAATCCAGTACGACACCACCATCAACCACTGGCACACCTGCCCGGAGTCCGGCCGCATCAACGCGTCCAACCCCTGCTCCGAGTACATGCACCTGGACAACTCCAGCTGCAACCTCGCCTCGCTGAACCTGATGAAGTTCCTGCGCGACGACGACTCGTTCGACGCGGCGGCCTTCGCCAAGGTCGTCGAGCTGGTCATCACCGCGATGGACATCTCCATCTGCTTCGCGGACTTCCCCACCGAGAAGATCGGCGAGACCACCCGCGCCTACCGCCAGCTCGGCATCGGCTACGCCAACCTCGGCGCCCTGCTGATGGCCACCGGCCACGCCTACGACAGCGAGGGCGGCCGCGCCCTGGCCGGCGCCATCACCTCGCTGATGACCGGCACCGCCTACCGCCGCGGCGCCGAACTCGCCGGTGTGGTCGGCCCGTACGACGGCTACGCCCGCAACGCGGCCCCGCACCAGCAGGTCATGAAGCAGCACGCCGACGCCTCGCTGGACGCCGTCTCCCACGACGACCTGGACGCCCCGGTCTGGCTGGCCGCCAACAAGACCTGGCAGGACGTGCTGCGCGTCGGTGCGCAGAACGGCTTCCGCAATGCCCAGGCCTCGGTGCTCGCCCCGACCGGCACCATCGGCCTGATGATGGACTGCGACACCACCGGCGTCGAGCCCGACCTGGCGCTGGTCAAGTTCAAGAAGCTGGTCGGCGGCGGCTCGATGCAGATCGTCAACGGCACCGTCCCGCGCGCCCTCAAGCGCCTCGGCTACCAGGACGAGCAGATCGAGGCGGTCGTCGCCCACATCGCCGAGCACGGCAACGTGGTGGACGCGCCCGGCCTGAAGGCCGAGCACTACGAGGTGTTCGACTGCGCGATGGGCGAGCGCTCCATCTCGCCGATGGGCCACGTGCGGATGATGGCCGCGATCCAGCCCTGGATCTCCGGCGCCATCTCCAAGACCGTGAACATGCCGGCCGCCGCGACCGTCGAGGACGTCGAGGAGATCTACTTCGAGGCGTGGAAGATGGGCGTCAAGGCGCTCGCCATCTACCGCGAAAACTCGAAGGTCGGCCAGCCGCTCTCGGCCAAGAAGAAGGACTCCGAGGAGAAGTCGGCGCAGGCCGAGGCTCCCGCCGTGGTCGAGAAGGTGGTCGAGTACCGCCCGGTCCGCAAGCGTCTGCCCAAGGGCCGCCCGGGCATCACCACCTCCTTCACGGTCGGTGGCGCCGAGGGCTACATGACCGCCAACTCCTACCCGGACGACGGTCTGGGCGAGGTCTTCCTGAAGATGTCCAAGCAGGGCTCGACCCTCGCGGGCATGATGGACGCCTTCTCCATCGCCGTCTCGGTCGGCCTCCAGTACGGCGTGCCGCTGGAGACCTACGTCTCCAAGTTCACCAACATGCGCTTCGAGCCGGCCGGCCTGACCGACGACCCGGACGTGCGGATGGCGCAGTCGATCGTCGACTACATCTTCCGCCGCCTGGCACTCGACTTCCTGCCGTTCGAGACCCGCTCGGCGCTCGGCATCCACTCCGTCGAGGAGCGCCAGCGCCACCTGGAGACGGGCTCGTACGAGCCGCTGGAGGCCGAGGAGCTCGACACCGAGTCGCTCGCCCAGTCCGCCCCGGTCGCCGCCAGGCCGGCCGTGGTCCCGGCCCCGGCCGTCGAGGCGCCCAGGACGGCCCCGAAGCAGGCCCACAACTCCACGGAGCTGATGGAGATCCAGCTCGGCCTCAACGCCGACGCCCCGCTCTGCTTCTCCTGCGGCACCAAGATGCGCCGCGCCGGCAGCTGCTACCTCTGCGAGGGCTGCGGCTCCACCAGCGGCTGCAGCTGATCACGCTCGACCCCGGTTTCACCCGATGAGGTGAAAACCTGAGGCGGGGCGAGGACTTCACGGTCCTCGCCCCGCCTTTTTCGTGTTCCCGGGAATGCCGATGTCACGTTCGGGGGTGGTGTCCGGTCCACAGGGGGTGACGGGTTCTGCCGAGAAGGAGTGGTGCGGTGATGGGAACGGTGCTGGTGACCGGGGCGACGGGGACGCTCGGGCGGGAGGTGGTGCGGCTGCTGGTGGCGCGCGGGGCGGCGGTGCGGGGGCTGAGCCGGCGGGCGCGGGCCGGGGGCGACGGGGTCGAGTGGGCGGTCGGCGACCTGGTGAGCGGCGCCGGGATCGCCGAGGCGATGGCCGGGGTCGAGGTGGTGGTGGACTGCGCGACCACGCAGAAGAAGGAGGACCTGGCCGGGGTCCGGACGCTGGTGGCGCGGGCCCGGGAGGCCGGGGTGCGGCACCTGGTGTACGTGTCGATCGTCGGGATCGACCGGGTGCCGATCTCGTACTACAACACGAAGCTCGCTTGTGAGCGGGTGGTGCGGGAGTCGGGGCTGGGCTGGACGGTGCTGCGGGCGACGCAGTTCCACGACCTGGTACTCAGGTTCTTCGACGCCTCCGTGAAGCTGCCGGTCTTCCCGGTGCTGAGCGGGACGGCGTGCCAGCCGGTGGACGTGCGGGAGGTGGCGGCGGCGGTCGCGGACCTGGTGGGGGAGGAGCCGGCCGGCTTCGCGCCGGAGGTGGGCGGCCCGCAGGTGCGTTCGTACCGGGAGCTGGCCGAGGCCTACCTGCGGGCGGCGGGCAGGCGCCGACTGCTGCTGACGCTGCGCGTGCCGGGTGCGGCCGGCCGCGGGTTTCGGGCGGGCGGCAACCTGACGCCGGACCGGGCGGTGGGCCGGGGGACCTTCGAGGAGGCGCTGGAACGGCGGTTCGGCCGCCGCTGAGTTCGGCGGCGGCCGACAGGGGCTGTCCTTCGGGGTGTGAACCGTGGCACGCGGGTGGGCGGAGGGGGTGTCGCAGTGTGGTGTGGACGGTGTGAAAGCAGGAGATTGGCCGTCAACTGGCCACTTGAGGCCTATGTCTGAATCGATATGATCGGCCGAAAGCGTGAACCGATCAGACGCCCGGAGACGTTTCATAACGTCGCCGGGCGTCCGGTATGCGCCCGACCCAGCTGTCGGCGGCCGCGACCGTCGCCGACCCGCCGCCCGCGCCGCCGCCCGCCGACGTTGCCGAGGACCGCACCGATGAGAGAAGCCACCAGCCCCGACGGCCGATCGCGCCGACGGCCCGCGCCGCGCACCGTCGCCCTGACCGCGGCCGCCGTGCTGCTGGCGCTGGTCGCCGCGCCGGTCGGCGTCGTCCGGGCGTTCGGCGCGCACCAGCCGCTCACCGCCCTCGCGGTGGTTGCCGTCACGGTGCTCTGGCTGATCGCCGTCGGCCTCGCCTCGACCGGTGCGGAGCGCGCCCGCGGGCTGACCGAGGAGCTGGCCGCTCAGCACGAGGAGACCCGGGCCGCGCTGGTCGCCGCGGGCACGGCCCGGCAGGCCGAGACGGCCGCCGCCGACCGCGCCGCCGCCGCGCTCGCCGAGCGGGACGCCGCCCGCGCCGAGCAGTCCCGCGCCGAGGCGGACGCCACCACCGCGCACACCGAACTGGCCCGGCTGCGGGCCGAACTCGACGCCGAGCGGGCCGGGGCGCAGACGGAGCGGACCCGGGCCGAGTCGGAACGCGCCGAACTGGCCCGGATCGTCGAGGGCGTGCTGCCCGAGGTGGTGGCGAAGCTGCGGGCCGGCGCCGCCGTGGACAGCGCGCTGGCCGTCCACCGCAAGCACCCCCAGTACGCGCTGCTGCGCGCCGTCGGCGAGGAGATCGGCCGCGGCGAGCGGCTGCGGGCAGCCGCCCTGGCCGTCTGCGCGACCGCCGCCGGGCGGGTCCAGGCGCTGGCCACGAGCATGCACGCCGAGCTGCGCGAGATGCAGCACCGGCACGACGAGGAGGTCCTCGGCGACCTGCTGAGCCTGGACCACTCGACCGCCCAGGCGGGCCGGATGGCCGACAGCATCGCGGTGCTCACCGGCGCCCGCTCGGGCCGCCGCTGGGCCAAGCCGATCGCGGTGGAGTCGGTGTTGCGCGGCGCGCTCGGCCGGATCGGCGCCTACCAGCGGGTGCGGCTGCACAACGCCAGCACCGCCGCGGTCGCCGGGTACGCGGCCGAGGGCGTGATGCACGCGCTGGCCGAACTGCTGGACAACGCCACCAACTTCTCCGCCCCACCGGCCGAGGTGCACGTCTACGTCGAGGAGGTGCCGGCCGGGCTGGTGGTCACCGTCGAGGACAGCGGGCTGGGGCTGAGCGACAGCTGGCTGCGCCGGGCCGAGCGGGCCGTCTGCGCCGAGCCGCTGGACCTCACCACGCTCTCCGCCGGTACCCGGCTGGGGCTCGCGGTGGTCGGCGTGCTGGCGCGCAAGCACGGGCTGCAGATCTCCTTCCGGCCGTCGGCGCGCGGCGGCACCGGCGTGGTGATGCTGATCCCGCCGCGGCTCGTCACGCACCCGGTGCCGACCGCCGCCCCGGCGCCCGTCCAGGCGTTCGTCCCGGCACAGACGCCGCCCGTGGAGACCGCGCGCCCCGCGCTCACCTCGGCGCGTCCCGCGCCCGCCTCCCTGCCTCCGGCGCCCGCCTCCCTGCCTCCGGCGCCCGCCTCCCTGCCTCCGGCGCCCGCCTCCCTGCCTCCGGCGCCCTCCGCGCAGCGGACCCCGGCCGGGACGCCGACCGCCACCGGGACGCAGACGTCCACCGCGCCCGCCCTGCCGGCCGCGCCCGCCCGGATGACCGACAGCGGCCTGCCGCAGCGCCGGCGCGGGCAGACGCTGGCGACCAGCGCCCCCGCGACGGCCCGGACCGCGAAGGCCATGAGCACCGACGCGGTCGGCGCGGCCGCCCGGTTCGGCGCGTTCCGCCGGGCCGCCGCCCGTCCCGCGGGGGCCGAGCAGCCCTCCGCCGGGGCGCCGACCACGGATCCCGACACCCTGCCCGACGCTTCCCCCGTCACCGAGAAGGACACCTGATGAGCAGTGCCACCGACCGCGACCTCGACTGGCTGTTGGAGAACCTGCTGGCGGCGACCCCCGGCACCCGGCACGCCCTGGTCCTCTCCGCCGACGGCCTCAAGCTCTGCCACACCGCTGGGCTGAGCACCGACCAGGCCGACCAGCTGGCCGCCATCGCCTCCGGCCTGCAGAGCCTGGCGCACGGCGCCTCCATCGAGTTCGGCGACGGCAGCGGCGGCGTGCGGCAGTCGATGACCGAGTTCCACGGCGGCATCCTGTGCATCGTGGCGGCCGGTGAGGGCGCGCACCTCGCGGTGGTCACGGACGACGACGCGGACGTCGGCGTGGTCGGCCACAACATGCACGGCCTGATCGAGCAGATCGGGGTCCACCTCAGCGCGCCCGCCCGGGAGGCGGAGGGCGAGGCCGCCGCGCAAGAGAGCGCCGGCATATGACTGCCGGGCCGGTGCTGCCGGGCCGTGACGACGACCCGGACCGCCTCTACACCATCACCCGGGGCCGCAGCCGGGCGCCGGAGAACGCCTTCGACCTGGTCACCCTGATCGTCGCCGAGCGGCAGCCGGCGCCCGGGATGCAGTCGGAGCACGCCCGGATCCTGCGGATGTGCGAGGCCCCGACCGCCGTCGTGGAGGTGGCGGCGGAGCTGGCGCTGCCCGTCTCGGTGGTGAAGATCCTGCTCGGCGACCTGCTGGAGTCCGGGGCGGTCACCGCCCGCCACCCCCGGTTCGCGCCGAACAAGGCTCGGGTGCCCGACCTCGACACGCTGAAGCAGGTGCTGCATGGCCTCCAACGGCTCTGATGCGTGGGACGCCGCTGCCGCTGCCGGCGTCCGGCCCGCCGGCGCGCGCACCCCGCTGCGGGCGACGGCCGACAACGCGCTGAAGATCGTCGTGGTCGGCGGCTTCGGGGTGGGCAAGACCACCCTGGTCGGCTCGGTCAGCGAGATCCGCCCGCTGAACACCGAAGAGGTGATGACCAGGGCGGGCGAGGGCATCGACCCGGCCGGCGCCTGGGGCAAGCGCTCCACCACGGTCGCCTTCGACTTCGGCCGGATCACCCTCTCCGAGCGCCAGGTGCTGTACCTGTTCGGCGCGCCCGGCCAGGAGCGCTTCTGGTTCCTCTGGGACCGGCTGTTCAGCGGCGCCCTGGGCGCGGTCGTCCTGGTGGACACCCGGCGGCTGGAGGACTCCTGGTACGCGATCGACCGGCTGGAGCACCACGGCACGCCGTTCATCGTGGCCCGCAACAATTTCGGCGAGCCCGGCCACACCCTGGAGCAGGTCCGCGAGGCGCTGGACCTGCCGGCCGGGGTACCGCTGGTGGACTGCGACGCGCGCGACCGCGAGTCCGGCAGGCAGGTGCTGATCGCCCTGGTCCGCCACCTGGCCGTCCTGGCCGGGGCCGACGAGGGGGCCCTGACCGGCGGGGCCGCTCCGGCCATTGCCGCCGGTGCCGTTGCCGCCGGTGCCGTTGCCGCCGGGGCCGAGGAGCCCGCCCAGGCAGGGTCCCGCACCGTGATCTACGAGGAGAGCACCCCGTGACCGAGCCCGCCGCCACCCCGCCCCGGGGCTGCCCGGCGCACGCCGGCGCCACGCCGCTGTACGGGCCGCGCTTCCAGACCGACCCGTCCCAGCTCTACCGCGAGCTGCGCGCCACGCACGGCCCGGTCGCCCCGGTCGAGCTGGCCGGCGGCGTGCCCGCCTGGCTGGTCATCGGCTACCGCGAGCTCCAGCAGGTGACCGGCCGGCCGCAGCTGTTCGGCCGCGACTCCAGCCGCTGGCACGCCTGGGAGACGCTGCCCGCCGACTGGCCGCTGAAGCCGATGATGGCGCCCGTGCCGTCGATCCTCTACGCCGAGGGCGAGGAGCACGTCCGGCGTTCGCGCGCGGTCACCGACGCGCTGGCCGGGATCGACCCGTACGAGCTGCGCAAGCACGCCGAGGAGATCGCCGACCGGCTGATCGACGAGTTCGCCGGGCGCGGCGAGGCCGATCTGGTCGCCGAGTACGCGCACCGGATGCCGCTGCTGGTGCTGTGCCGGGTGCTCGGCCTGGACGAGGAGCAGGCGCCGCAGCTGATCGCGGCTCTGCTGGCGATGCTGGACGGCGGCCCGGACGCGCCGGCCGGCGCCCAGCGGCTGTTGGAGCTGATGTTCGCGCTGGTCGAGGAGAAGGCGGAGTACCCGGGCGCCGACGTCGCCTCGCGGATGCTGGCGCACCCGGCCGGGCTGACCCACGACGAGGTGATGCGCGACCTGCGGGTGCTGCTGATCGCCGGCCACCAGCCGAGCTCGTACTGGATCTCCAATGCGCTGCGGCTGATGCTCACCGACGAGCGGTTCGCCGCCTCGCTGGCCGGCGGCCGGCGCAGCATCAGCCAGGCGTTGAACGAGGCGCTGTGGGAGGACACCCCGACCCAGATCTTCGCCGGCCGCTGGGCGGTCCGTGACACCCAGCTGGGCGGCCAGCGGATCGCCGAGGGGGACATGGTCCTGCTGGGCTTCGCCGGGGCCAACGCCGATCCGGCGGTCCGGCAGGCGGACGGCCGCCCGGCGGAGGGGAACCGGGCGCACATGAGCTACTCGTACGGCGAGCACGGCTGCCCGTTCCCGGCGCAGGAGGCGGCCGAGGTGATCGCCGCCACCGCGATCGAGGTGCTGCTCGACCGGCTGCCGGACCTTCGGCTGGCGGTGGCCGAGCACGCGTTGGTGTGGCGGCCGTCGGCCTGGGTGCGGGGGCTGGTGGCGCTGCCGGTCTCGTTCACCCCGGGCCACCCGGCCTGATCATTCAACACCCGCCGTTCGAAAGAGAGTTGTCGATGACCGCTGCCCCGGCCCGAATCGTCCTCGACCCGCTGGCCCGTGACAACGCGGCCGAGGGCGCGCTGCTGCGGGCCGCCGGCCCGGCGGTGCCGGTCGAGCTGCCCGGTGGGGTCGCCGCCTGGGCGGTGACGCAGCACGCCGCCGCGCGCGACCTGCTGACCGACGCCCGGCTGGTGAAGGACGCCGCGCACTGGGCGGCGTACCAGCGCGGCGAGGTGCCGAAGACCTGGCCGCTGATCGGTCTGGCGGTGCCCGGCCCGAGCATGGTGACCACGGACGGCGCCGAGCACCGCCGGCTGCGGGCGCTGGTCGCGCAGGCCTTCACCCCGCGCCGGGTGGAGCTGATGCGTCCGCGCGTCGAGGAGATCACCCACGCGCTGCTGGACGCCCTGGCGGCGGGCGAGCCGGTGGTGGACCTGAAGACGGCCTTCGCCTTCCCGCTGCCGATGACGGTGATCTGCTCGCTGCTGGGCGTTCCCGAGTCGGACCACGGCCTGTTGCGCGACCTGTACGAGCGGTTCTTCGGCATCAAGCCGAACCCGGAGGGCATCCAGGCGACCGTCGCCGCGCTGAACGCCTTCGTCAACGGCCTGGTGGCGCAGCGCCGTTCGGCTCCCGGCGAGGACCTGGCGAGTGTGCTGCTGGCGGCCGACACCGAGGGCGGGGCGCTGACCGACGCGGAGGCTGCGGCCACCCTGCGGGTGATCATCGCGGCCGGCCACGAGACCACGGTGAACCTGATCGGCAACGCGGTGCGGGCGCTGCTGACCCACCCGGACCAGTTGGAGCTGGTGCGCTCGGGCCGGGTGTCCTGGGACGCGGTGGTGGAGGAGTCGCTCCGCTGGACGCCGCCGACCAGCAACTTCCTGTTCCGGTTCGCCGCGCAGGACATCCCGGTGGGCGAGGTGGTGATCCCGGCGGGTGAGCCGGTGCTGGTCTCGTACAACGCGATCGGCCGCGACCCGCTCCAGCACGGGGTGACGGCCGAGGTCTTCGACCTCACCCGGGACCCGGCCCGCCACCTGTCCTTCGGGCACGGCCCGCACGTCTGCCCGGGCTCCCCGCTGGCCCGGCTGGAGGCGGGGATCGCGCTGCCCGCGCTGTTCGAGCGCTTCCCGGGGCTGTCGCTCGCGGTGCCGGACGCCGAGCTGCGGCCGAGCCCCTCTCTGGTGGTGAACAGCCTGCGGGAGCTGCCGATCCGGTTGTTCTGACCTGATGTGTCGTCATGTCCTGGGCCTCGTCCGGATTTCCGGTCGGGGCCTTCGACTTCTGGTGGTGGCGGTCCGGGGACCGCCTGTCGCGGGTCACGGTCGGGACACCGGCTTGTGAAGGTCGAACGTGGACCTTGGCGAGGGGCGGCGGCTGCGTTAACGTCTTCGATCAGTCCGGACGCGGCTCGTCCGTGATCCCGTCCGTGATCCCGTCCGTGATCCCTTGCAGGCCCATCTCCGGTACAGCGCGATGTCGTTCAGCCCACCGTCGGCAGCACGCCCTGGCGAGGAGAACCGCATTGACCCTCAACCCGACCGCGCAGCACCCGGGTTACCACCGTCGTCCGGTCGCCGCGGCCGCCCTGGTGGCGGCGCTGGCGCTGACCGCGGCCTGTTCCAACAGCTCCGGCGGTTCGGGCGGTGGCGGGGGCGGATCGGCCGCGTCGCTGTCCGGCGACTGCGCCGCGTACCAGCCGTACGCCGGACACGCGGGCACCACGGTGACGATGTTCGCCTCGATCCTGAGCCCGGAGTCGGACAACCTGGAGAAGTCCTGGGCCGAGTTCAGCAAGTGCACCGGAATCAAGATCAGTTACGAGGGCTCGAACGACTTCGAGTCGCAGCTGCCGGTCCGGGTCTCCGGGGGCAACGCCCCGGACTTCGCGATCATCCCGCAGCCGGGCCTGCTGGCGCAGATGGTGAAGAGCGGCAAGGTGGTGAAGCCGCCCGCCCAGACCGTCGCCAACCAGGACAAGTGGAGCCCGATCTGGAAGACCTACGGATCGGTCAACGGCACGTTCTACGCGGCCCCGATGAGCGCCAACATGAAGTCCTTGGTCTGGTACTCGCCGAAGGCCTTCAAGGCGGCCGGCTACGAGGCGCCCAAGACCTGGGCCGACCTGATGGCGCTCAGCGACCGGATCGCCAAGGCGGGCGGCGCCAAGCCGTGGTGCGGCGGCATCGCCTCCGGAACGGCCACCGGCTGGCCGGCCACCGACTGGCTGGAGGAGGTGGTGCTCGGCTCGTACGGCGGCGAGGTGTACGACCAGTGGGTCGGCCACCAGGTGAAGTTCTCCGACCCGAAGATCACCACCGCGATGAAGACGGTCGCCGACTGGATGCAGAACCCGGCCTGGGTCAACGCGGGCTTCGGTGACGTGAAGTCGATCGCCACCACCACCTTCCAGGACGCGGGCACCCCGATCCTGAGCGGCACGTGCATGCTGCTCCAGCAGGCCTCCTTCTACGAGGCGCAGTGGCCCAAGGGCACCAAGGTCGGCCCGGACGGGGACGTCTTCGCCTTCCACCTGCCCGCGGTGAATCCGTCGATCGCCAATCCGGTCGAGGGCGGCGGCGAGTTCCTGGCGGCCTTCTCCGGCCGGCCCGAGGCCCAGGCGGTGCAGAACTACCTGTCCAGCTCCGCCTGGGCGAGCAGCCGGGTGAAGACCGCGAGCGGCTGGGTCTCGGCCAACCAGGGCGTGGACAAGGGCCTCTACACCGACCCGATCGACAAGCTGTCGGCCGAGGCGCTGACCGACCCGTCGGCGACCTTCCGCTTCGACGGCTCCGACCTGATGCCGGCCGCCGTGGGCGCCGGACAGGAGTGGAAGTCGCTGACCGCCTGGTTCGCCGAGGGGCAGTCGATCCAGAAGACCGCCGCCGACATCGACGCCGCCTGGCCGCAGTAGCCGCCGCGCCGGTTCGCTGCCGGCGGGAGCAACCGACGCGTCGGCTTCGCTGCCGGCGCGAGCAACCGAGGCGCCGGTCCGCTGCCGGCGCACTGGGACCACCTGCCGAGGGCGGTGCGGGGCCACCCACC
>NZ_JBIVVI010000120.1:0-11984 GCF_044757675.1 Kitasatospora sp. NPDC091257 | reverse complement strand
CCAGGAGCCCCAGGCCCGTGGCGGACCCCCTGGAAAACCCCCAGGCCGTAGGACTGTGCCGGGCCTGCAACCACGTCGAGACCACACCGTCCGGCGAGGGCCCCTGCCCGCAGTGCAGCGCGGACAACTACAGCGTCGTTGAGCTGCGGGAGCCCGCAGGCTTCCGCGCCAGCCAGCAGCGCGACTTCGACGGGGTCTTCGCCTGGGCCCCGCGCACCGTCTCATCCCGGGCCGCCGCCAACCTCTCAGCTCTCCAGTTCACCTCCTGGGAGGGCGCGCACATCTACTCCGGTCCGGGAGAGCGCTACATCATCAACGACAACAACGGCGACCTGTTCAGACTGCGCCGCACCTCGGGCAGCTGGGGCGGGTACACCGCTGCCAAGGCCACCGGACCGGCGAGCGACGAAGAGGTGCAGGTGGCTCTCGGGGCGGTCCTCCCCACGGACTTCTTCTTTCTCGGCCCCACATCCGCCGTCGACGAGGCCCACGGGTACCGGCTCAACCTCTCCCCAACTCCTCCCGCCTACGGCAGCGACATCAGCCAGGGCCGCCGGGCCGCCTGGTACTCGCTCGCGTTCCTGCTGCGCAGCGCCGCCGCCAAGTTCCTCGACGTCGGCCGGCAGGAACTCCTGGCCGGGATCCACCCCGGAGCACACCCGGACGGCCATGTCGCCTACACGTTCCTCGCGGATGCCCTGGAGAACGGCGCAGGCTTCAGCACCCATCTCGGCAGCCCGCAGGTCATCGGCGACTACATGCGGGCCACCCACGCGTACTTGGACTCACTGCGGCAGACCGAACACTCCGCCGCCTGCACCTCTTCGTGCCCCGGCTGCCTGCGCGACTACTCCAACATGGCCTACCACCCCCTGCTCGACTGGCGCCTGGCCGGAGATCTGCTGACCGTCCTCTCCGGAGGCTTCACAAGTACCACGGACGACCGGGCCCGCCAGTCCCTGACCGGCCTCCAGAAGATGCACAATGCCACGTTCCTGGAAGGCAACTTGCCTGGGCTGACCTTCACTTCCCGCAGCGGCCTGCCTCACGCCGTCGTAGCGAAGCATCCGCTCCACATGTGCGAGCAGGAGCTGGTGAGCAGCGACCTCCGGCCTGCTCTGGACGCTGCGCTTTCGTTCACCCAGGACGCGGACCGGGTCATTGTCGCCGACTGGTTCACACTGGAGAAGAGCCCCATGCAGATCATCGAGCTGCTCCAGGCCCGCTGAGCCCAGCCGGTACCGGTCAGGCGAGAAGCTCCTGTGGGCCGTGACAAACGGCCCACAGGAGCCAGCCATGCCCCTGCTGAAGCCGCTTCCGGCCAACCTGCCTACCAAGGCTGCCGAATCATCCACCTGCAGCTGCTCCCCGCCACTTGGGAGGACGAGGAGTGCGCCTGCCGTACTTCTCGGCCCGTGAGCAGCGGCTTGGCACCGGCCTCGGCTCTGACCGGGACCGAGCGGGCCGAGGTCCTGGCGCTGATGAACCGCCCGCAGTACGCGGACCTGCCGCCCGCGCAGATCTGGGCCCGGGAGCTGGACGAGGGCCGGTACTGGTGCTCCGAGCGCTGCCCTTGCCGATAACCTCATCCGCCCTGGTAAGAGGCACTGCGCGAGAGTTCACTGGTGTCGACCTCTCCAGTAGAGCCAGCGCTCTGGCAGAGCCGACGACATCTGCGGCATGATGATCGACCGTGCTGCTGCGACTGACCTACCTGGCCGTCACAAACGCGTTCGCGATGCTGCGGCTACTACCGATGAGCGACCGCGAGAAGGACATGGAAATCCTGACCCTGCGCCATCAGATCACCGTGCTACAGCGGCAGCTGAACGGACAGCGGGTACAGTTCAAAACAAGCGACCGGGCGTTCCTGGCAGCACTGCTGCGAGGTCTGCCGACGCAGGTGCTGCGTCGGATGCGGTTGCCGGTGCGGCCGGACACCGTTCTTCGATGGCACCGCGACCTGGTCGCCCGCCGCCACGCCGCCCGGTCCTGGCCCAAGCGCCCAGGCCGACCGCGCACCGTACGCTCCATCCGCGCCCTGGTCCTGCGCCTGGCCGCCGAGAATCCGGCATGGGGCTACCGGCGCCTGCACGGCGAACTGCTCGTCCTCGGCATCAAGGTCGCCGCGTCCACGGTCTGGCAGATCCTGAAGGAGGCCGGGATCCCACCAGCGCCCGAGCGGACCTCCAGCACCTGGGCGTCCTTTCTGCGCTCCCAAGCGGACGCACTCCTCGCCTGTGACTTCTTCGAAACGGTCACCCTGTCCGGCGCCCGGCTGCATGTGCTCGCGGTGATCGAGCACGCACCCCGACGGATCCGGATCCTGGGCGCAACCGCTCATCCGACCGCGTCCTGGGTGGCACAGGCGGCGAAGAACCTCGTCATGGACCTCGAGGACGCCGGCTGCCGGGCGCGCTACATGCTCCGGGACCGGGACGGGAAGTTCCCCGAACTGTTCGACGCCGTCCTCGCCGACGCAGGTATCCAGGTCGTGCTCAGCGGAGTCCGCATGCCGAGGATGAACTCCATCATGGAAAGGTGGGTGCAGACCTGCCGGCGAGAACTGCTGGACCGCACGCTGATCTGGGACCAGCGCCACCTCCTGCACGCGCTACGCGAGTTCGAGAGATTCTACAACGACCACAGGCCACACCAGGCCATCGCGAACGCCCGACCCCTCCGCCCCCTTCCCGCACCGATCGACAACCCGGCGCAGATCGCCCGCCTCAACATACGCCGAACCGACCGACTCGGCGGCCTCCTCCACGAATACCGACATGCAGCCTGAACAGGGCGGATGAGGTTTTCGGCAAGGACAACGCTCCGCCGCCACGTGCTCAACGCCGTTGCAAGCCCTCCAGGGCTGATTACGACTCATGGCGGCTGCCAGGTACTCCTCGCGCGCTGCCTGTTGCAAGCCCTCCAGGGCTGATTACGACGCCGCGTCGGCGCGGTGGCCGGCTCGTCCGCCTCCTGTTGCAAGCCCTCCAGGGCTGATTACGACACTCGATGGACCGCATCCGCGCCGCCCGCTGACCGGGTTGCAAGCCCTCCAGGGCTGATTACGACCCGAGCGGATCGGCGCGCTGATCGCCGCCCGCCGCCGGTTGCAAGCCCTCCAGGGCTGATTACGACCGGCCGTCATGCAGGCCGGCGGCCACCGCCTGGTCCGGTTGCAAGCCCTCCAGGGCTGATTACGACGCGGGCTGCCGGCCGCACTGAGGCCCGCCGCTCCGAGCGGACGTTGCAAGCCCTCCAGGGCTGATTACGACCCGAGGGTAAAGTTCCAGGTCAGGGTATCCGTGGGAGCCGCCACAGATGGCGGTGTTGCGGCGACCGTGGAGTACTGCAGCGGTGCTGGTCACAGGATGTCGCCTGGCCCGCCGAGGGTGGCGCCGAGTGTTGCGGTGTCGATCATGTCCGGGGAGCGGGCGGTGTAGGTGACGATGCTGTCGTAGGTGGGGTCGATCAGGTTGTTGAGGGTGCTGGTGAGGGCGCGGTACTGGGCTGCGGTGAGTTCTCCGTGGAAGACGCTGCGCTGGGTCCAGTGGAGGTATTTGCGGCAGGTTTTGAGGACTTTGGGGTTGCGTTCGGCGGCGGTGTCGTAGACCAGGATGACGAACATGGGCGGTTACCACCAGGGCCGGAAGGGCTTGTACGGCATGTCCTCCAGGCACAGCCGGACGAGTTTGAGTGCTTCGAGGTGGATGAGTTCCTCGTAGCTGACCTGCCGCTTGAGCGTCCGGTGGGCGACCGTCGTCGCCAGCTCCTCCCGCACGAGAGCGGCGATCTTCTTCCGCCCGTCCTTGCTGAGGGCGGCGCGGCCGACCTCCGTCTCGAAGTCGCTGGGTCTGAGGTGCTTCTGGCTGGCGGCCCGTCGCAGCAGGCGTTCGGCGAACAGGGGTTTGAAGGGTTCGGCGAGGTCGAGGGCGAGGGTGTTGCGGCGGCGGTCGGTGTCGGCGTGGAGGAAGCCGATCGCGGGGTGGAGGGGGGTGCTGCGCAGGGCGGTGAGGACGCGGGCGTAGACGAGGGCGTTGAGGTAGCTGATGAAGGCGTTGCCGGCGTTGGCGGGCGGCCTTCGGGTGCGGCCGTTGAGGCGGAGCCAGGCGGGGAGTTGGGTGTCAAGGGCGGCCCAGGCGGTGCGGCGGAAGTTGCCTTCCTGTCCCATGAGTTCGTCGGTGTCGTGGCAGTCGGGCAGGGCGGTGCGCAGTGTTTCGAGGGCGGGGTCGAGGAGGTCGGTGCCGAGGGACCAGCGGAGGTTCTCGGCGGTGGCGAGGAGGAGTGCGCGGGCGATGGGGAGGCGTTGCTCCGGGTCTGCGGTGATCTCGACCTGTCGGCGGACGACGGTGGCGGAGGACATGGCTTGGGCGGGTGCGAAGTATCCGGCGTGGTTGCCGTAGTGGTCGAGGATGTGGACGGTGACGCCGTGGCGGCTGAGGAGGGACATGGCGGAGGTGTTGAGGTCGACGTGGTCGAAGGTGACGAGGTCGCGGATGTCGGTGATGGGGATGCGGACGGGGCTGCCGTCGGGGCGTTCGATGCGGATGCTGTTGTCTTCGCGGCGGATGCGGCAGGGTTCGGTGAGCCAGTAGGTGCGGCCGGCGGCGGGCATCAGGTTCCCCAGCAGTAGTCGAGGTAGGAGCAGCCGCGGCAGGCGGCACGGGTCTGGCGGTCGGGGGGTGTGGTGGAGGCGATGACGGCGCGGGCTTCGTCTTCCGCAGTTTCGGCTTCTTCCCGTGCTTCCTCGTTCCAGGGGACGTCGGTGGTGCGGCGGATGAGGGGGTAGTGGACGATGCCGCCGCGGATGTTGACGCCTCGGCGTTCAAGGAGCAGGCAGTAGTGGCGGACCTGGGCGTCGTGGGCGGGTGAGGGCCTGCGGGAGGACTTGGTCTCGTGGATGACGGCGCCGGCGGTGACCCAGTCGATGCGGGCTTCCCCGAGGTCGACGTCCCGGCGGCGGGCGAAGGTGGTCTCGTTGACGACCTCGCCGAAGGCGACGAGGTCGCTGCCGCCCTCGGGGCGGTAGCCGCGCATGTAGAGCCAGAGCTGGCGCGGGCAGTGGCGCAGGTACTTGATGTGGACGCCGCCGAGACCCTGGTCGTCCTGGATGGGGTTCGTGGGGATGGGTTTCACAGGATGGTCTCCGGCTCGGCGGGTGGGCGAAGGCCCAGGACGGGGTCGTACTGTCCGTCGATGAGGTGGATGCCGAGCGCGCGGTCGAAGGTGGCGTTGTAGGTCTTCAGCTGGCCGTAGCGCAGGGGGATGAGCAGGCCGGCGGCGAGCAGCGGGTCCGCGTCCTTGCCGACCGCGAGGCGTCGGTATTCCTGGGCGTCGTCGCGGTGGAGGACTTCGACGGTGTCGAAGCGTTCGCCGAGGGTCTTGGCGTGTTCGGTGCGGTCGTGGAAGGGGTCGGTGAAGGTGAGGAATTCGCTGGTGAAGGCGTCGCGGGCCTGCCGGGCCCGGTTCTCCCATCGTCGGCCCCAGTCGGTGTCGTAGGCGAGGGCGAGGAGGCGGTCGATGTCCTGTTCGCTGAGGGTGGTGACGTTTTCGGCGGCCAGGGTGGTGAGGGCCGACCATGCGGCGTCGATGGCTCCGGGGTCGTAGGGGCGGTGGCTGTCGGTGCGGTGGACGCGGAACTCCACCGGCCCGTCGGGGTGGAGGCCTCGGCGGTTGACGCGGCCGGCGCGCTGGGCGACGGCTTCGACGGGGGCGTTGTCGACCGCGCCGCGGTCGAAGTCGAGCTGCAGGGAGACTTCGACCGTCTGGGTGGCGATGACGAGGCCGCCTCGATGCGGTGGTTCGTCGGGCCGGCGTTCGGGGTGGCGTGCCAGGAGGCGGGTCTCGATCGTGTCGCGGTCCCGGTTCTTGAAGCGGGAGTGGAGCAGAAGCGCGGCGTCCGGGTCGTCGGGGCGCTGCTGCTGGGCGTGGCCGGAGAGGGCGGTGAAGAGGGTCTGGGCGGTGGCGACGGTGTTGGTGACGACGAGGACGCTGTGGCCTTCGCCGAGCCAGGTTTCGAGGCGTTTAAGGCTGTCGGGGTCGGTGAGGGGCAGGTCGTCGATGACGAGGTGGTGGCGGATGGGAGCGGTGCCGGGCGCGGCGCGGTGGCAGGTGACGGGCTGGTGGAGGCTCTCGTCGACGATGGCGAGCAGGGGTGGGGCGAGGGTGGCGGACAGGACGGCGATCCTGCTGCCGAGTTGTTCCCACAGGCGCATCGCTGCGCACAGGCGGCCGAAGGTCTCGGGGTCGTAGGCGTGGAGTTCGTCGAGGACGAAGAGGGAGTTGGCCTGCTCCAGGAGGACGGAGGAGTGGGTGGGGCCGGCGATGGCGGCGCCGAGGAGCTGGTGGGGGGTGGCGACGCGCAGGCGTTGGGTGAACAGGCGCATGGCGTTGGCGCGGGCACGGGCTTTGCGGGCGTCGTCCTTGGTGGGGCCGCAGCAGTCGTCTTCGAGGGCTTCGGTGAGGAGGGTGCGGGCGAGGGCTCCGTGGAGGAGGCCGATGTCGGGCCGGCTGTCCCCGGCAGCCGGTTGGAGGGTGCGCTCGAAGCGGCCGCGGGCAGCATTGAGCGAGGCCCGGTAGGGCAGGGTCCACACGAGGCGGGGCAGCCCGGGCATGGTGGCGAGCTGTTGGGCCGCCCAGGCGAGTCCGGCCTCGGTCTTGCCGCTGCCAGTGGGTGCGACAAGGACCAGGTGCCCGGTGGTGTCGGCGGCCTGCTGCTGGTGGCGGTGCGGGATGTACGGGAGGCGGGCGAGGTAGTCGAGGGGCAGGGGTATGTGGGTCTGCAGGTCCACGTGGGCGGAGCCGGCGTGGTCGGCGAGGGTGAGCGCGCCCTGGGCGAGGACGGCGATCAGGCCGGTGTGGGCTTTGACGGGTTCTCTCCAGGCGGTGAGGACTTCGTCGAGGAGGAGGCGGGCCCGGTCGGCGGTCGTCGGGTCGCCGGGCGCGGGCGGTACCGGTTCGGTACCGAGGAAGCCGGCCAGCCAGGCCAGGAGTTCCTGGTGCAGGCCGCGTGGCACCTGCGGGCGGGCGTCGGGGCCCGGCGGGCGGCCGAACGCGTGGTCCCAGCGGGTGGCGGCGTTGTAGAGACGGGCCAGGGCGGGCTTGCCGCCGCCGAGGGAGGACGCGGCGTGGAGCGGGCGGTGGTGGCCGGCGACGAGGGTGGCGATCAGCAGCCGTTGCTGGGCGTTCCACCCTGCGGCCGCGGCCAGGAGGTCGACGTAGGCGAGGGAGAGGACTTCGTGGCGCTCTCCCCATGGTTCGCCGCCGGGTTCGAGCTGTTGTTGGAAGCTCTCGGCGATCTTTCCCGCGTCATGCAGGAGGGCCGCGGCCCGAACCTGGGCCCAGAACAGGGGTCCGGTGGCGATGACGCCGGCGGATCCGATGCGGGCCTCGAGTTGGGCCACGACGTCGTGGACGGTGCGCAGGTGGGCGGTGAGGCGTTCCGGGTCCTCGCGGGGCAGGGACTTGGCGCGCAGGTCGGTGAGGGCGCGTCGTCGTGGCGGGGTCAGGGGGCCAGGAGCCATACGGCTTGGGTGTCCTCGTGCAGGGCCGGACCGGTGGGTGCTTCGCGGTAGGCGTGGCGGACGGGGGCTGCGGTGGTGGTGGGTTCGTCGCACCACAGGTAGTCGGACCACGTGGTGGTGAGGCGGTCGGTGGAGACGGTGTCGGCGAGGCGGTGGGTGTGGGCGGAGGGCAGGTCGTGCCCGTCGAGCGGGGCGAGCGCGTGGCCGACGATCGCCCGGTCGGCGGGCTCGAGGAGGACGCGGTCGGTCGCGGTCAGGTGGACGAGGTCCTGGGAGCGGCCCAGGCGCAGGCCGTGGCGCGGGCGGCGCAGCGCCCGGGCGAGGCGGGTGGCGTCCGGTTCGGGGATCCACAGGGTCAGGTGAACGCCGGCGAGGAAGGGCCGGTCCTTGGCGGTCGTTCCTCCTTTCCCGGCCCGGACCCGGCCGCCGGCGGCGGGGTTGCTGCCGTCGGCGGCGATGGGGTGGTAGGTCTCGGTGTCGACGCCGTGGCCGTCCGCCCACGCGGCCATTCCCAGGGCGAGGGGTTCGGCGGGTGCGCCAGTGGCGGCGGCGAGCATGCCGCGAATGGTGGAGGGCGGCGGCACCGGCAGGATGCGGGTGATTCCAGGAAACAGCGGGTCCCGGAACGAGGCGGCGGGGGCGTGGAAGGTGACCCGCAGGGCCTCGATCGGCTCTCTCGCGGCCGGTGGGGCCGTGTTCGGTGCCGGCGTCATGCCTGCGCCGGGTCGTCGAACCAGCCGTCCAGCCGTCCCTCGCGCAGGTCGGCCGCCAGATCGAGCAGGACCGTGCGGGGGTGGTCGATGACGATGGTGCCGTCCGCCAGTTCCCGCGCACACTGCTTCTCGAAGTCCTCGCGCGCCTGGTCGCGGAAGCCGGGACGCCATCCGATCCGCACCGGCTTCTCCCACTCCCCTGTCCACGCTTCGAGTTCCTTGACGAGCACGTCCCCGCGCACCCGCACCCCGTTGTCGGGGTCGGCGTCGATGACGTTGCCCAGCGGGTTGATGCCGCCCTGGAACGGGGCCAGGACCATCAGCGAGGGGACGCGGTCGCCGTAGTGCAGGGCCTGCTTCGCGCCGCCGCTCAGATGCGCGAGGGCCTCCGGCAGCAACGCCGCACGCCGGCGCCGCTCCTCCAGCGGCAGCCGCACGGCCGGCTGGTCGCGGAACTGGACGGTGGAAGCACCGAGGGCCGCGGCGTCGGCCACCTGAAGGGCCTGTTCCGGGGTGAGGTAGTTGGGCCGGCCCACGCCGTCTGCCCCGGGCAGGGTGAAGGTGCCGATCCTCGGGACGTCCAGCAGGAAGGGGGCCGCCAGGTCGGCGGTGTAGAACTCGTGCCCGTGCAGGACGGGCTCGGTCACCCCGCGGGACATCACGCCGAAGTCCTCGGTCGGGTAGACCGGTTCCACGGACATCAGGGTGCCGAGCATGAACGGGCTGTCGCGCAGCGTGGTGGCCGCGTCGTCCTTCTTCGCACCGGTGCGCATGTAGCCGAACAGGTCGTCGTCGGCGAAACGGACGGGGTCGGCCTGCGTGTTGGCCTTCTGGGCCTTGCCCTGGGCCTTGCCGACCCGGGTGACCGGGGACGGCACCGAGCCGCGTTCGACCATCGTCTCCCGGATCCAGCGGCGCGCCGCCTGCGCGGACACGTAGGGGTGCTTGCGGCCCCTGATCCGCGCGAACTTCACGCGGGACATGGTCTCCTCGCCCCGCCCGTTGTTCGGCGCGCCCGCGTTCACCGAGAGCACCATCATGCCTGCCAGGTAAGCCATTTACGCCTGTCCCATCTCGTAGTCGTGGTATCCGTCGTACTCGCCCTCGCCGTCACCGGCGAACGCCGGCCGCTCCGCGAGCGCCTCGATCTCGCGTTCCTGCTGCGGATCCGCCTCCTTGGCGCCGATCGCGACACCGCGCTGCTGCAGCAGCACCGACACCTGCGCGAACAGCAGCATCCGCTGCTCCCACGCGCGCGACTGGCGCCGGATCAGCGGCTTCCACAGCTCCGGCCCCGCCAACGGCGTCTTGCTGCCGTCCAGTTGAAGTCGCGTGTAGGCCTGGACCAGGAGCGTGCCGAGCTTGTAGTCGTTGAGCGCGGCGTTGCGGTACTCCGCCAGCCGCCCGCGCGGACTGCTGCCCTGCTCGATCCAGTCGGCGATCAGCGTCGCCACCGGTTCCAGATCCGTTTCCATTCCGAAGACCTCCTCGGCATAGGTGAAAGCGAGCCGGGCCAGCGCCCCACGGTCACTGGCACTCCAGGCGCCGTCGGTGTCCGCGAGGAGACGGTGCAGCTGTCCCAGCAGCGGCCTGCTCCGGCCGTCCTCAGCCTCGAACAACAGCCGCGCCGCCTCGCCCGACCCGCCGGCGACGATCCGGCCCTTGGCGTCGTAGCGGGTCAGGGAGCGACGCAGCAGGTGCCAGCCGCGGCGCAGCGGCGCGTTGCCGTCGACGGTGGCCAGGAAGGCGGGTACGGCGCGGCGGGTTCGGGTGACGCGCAGCCAGGGGTCCTGGTTGTCGTTCTTGAAGCTCCACAGCGTGGTCGCGCACAGGCCCTCGGTCGCGTCCCTCAGGGCCGCCAGGACCACTGTCTCGGGCCGGGCCGTCGCCGGCATGCCGGTGAAGCCGGCGTGCATCACGCGCCGGGCCCGCCGCACGTTGCGCCGGGCGAAGTCCCGCTGCGCGGTTGCGCTCTCACAGGACAGCACGGTCACGGAGCCGGCGGTGACCCAGGCGCCGTAGGGCAGGGCCCACATCGCGATCCGGCATCCCCGGCACACCGGCCAGCCGGCGACACCGGGCGGCAACGTGTTCAGGGCCTTGCTCGTGTCGAACAGCGGCAGGTTCGACTTCGCCCACACCACCGTCGCACCGGCGCCGCAGAACGTGCAGGGCAGCGTCCGGCCGTCCTCGGGACGGTCCTGGGCGAACAGGTTCTCGATGTCGGGCCGCAGCACGTTCGGGTCGGGGCTCCGTTTGCTGTGCGTCGCCTTCGAGTTGGGGTACAGCGCGAACAGCACCTTCCACCAGTCGTAGCGGCCGGGCCCCTTGGGCGCCGTGGCCGCCGCGACCACGTCCGCCACCAGGGTGGCCGACACGACCTCCAGGTCGGCCTCGCTCACCCGTCCCGGATCGTCGCGGCCAGCGAGGACGGCCACCGCCCACGCCCCGGCCCGCTGCAGCGGATGGCCCGTCACCGCGAGCGGGCTCACCTCACCCATCCGAACCCCTGGATCGTGTCCAGTCCCAGCCCCCACGAACGGACCGCGTTCACGAACCGGCCGTCGGCCTCCATTGCCACCCGCACCCGCGCGCCGATCCGTGGTGCCCCCTGGACGGTGAACCGCCGCCGCGGACCGGCCTCCAGCACCCGCACGCCACGCGGCGCCGGCAGGCCCAGCAGATCCGCCTTGTGCGCCAGGTTGTGCTGCAGCCGGTCCAGGTACTGCTCGTCGCCCGGCAGCAGGTTCCGACTCTCGTGCTTCAGCACGACCGGCGTCACCGTCTCCAGCTCCACCAGGCCCTCCCCTGCCGGCACCACGGTGTCCATGTCCATCGCCAGCCCTCTCACCCTCAACCGAGTTTTCCCCCATGCCAGTTCTTCGCACGAGGCCAGCGCGCGCACCAGTACCGACGCGATCTCCGGGATCGGCGACCCGAACCACACCGCCCCCTCTCGCGACGTGGTGTAGACGCCCTTGCGGTGCGGCGCACCCATGAACAGCGGCCCCGCCACCCCCACCGGTTTCAATGGCTTCCCCTGCCACCCACTGTCGTGCAACGCCTGAGCGAGGGCCTCGTCCTGGCCGCTGAGCAGCTGGTACACCACACCACGCGCCGCCCCGTGCAGGTCCTCCCACCGCACACTCGACGTATCCGGCGTGACATCCACCCTCACCCGCACCGCACCCTCCAGGAGTCCAAAATGATCACTGGTTTCACTCAACACATCGACAGCAAAGCCTAGTTGGCCATGGAGCGAAATCATCTGGTTTCTCACTAATTACACTGATAATTGCCTGCATGTGCTAGCAAGTTCGAGATTCACTGCCGTCGTCGCAGTTCGGCCAACAGGGGCCACAAGGCTGCACCAACACACTGCGACACCGGGCCGACGCCACAACAGTCTGCGATAACAGAGAAGCCCCCGAGGAAACGCTCTGACCTGCGACGATGCACTACCGACCAGTCGCTGCAGAACAGCCGCCATCCAGCCACTCGGCACACTCAGCGACCTGGTGCTTTACCCTCGGGTGGTCATCAGCCCTGGAGGGCTTGCAACCGTTGGCGTAGGTGCCGACCGCTCCGGCGGTGCCGAGTGGTCATCAGCCCTGGAGGGCTTGCAACGCAGCCGGGAGTGGGCCCAGCTCCCCGACGGGACGCGTGGTCATCAGCCCTGGAGGGCTTGCAACGCTTCCCGCTAGCGAGCTTGCTCTCAGGGGGAAGGGGGTGGTCATCAGCCCTGGAG